>JBILOZ010000036.1:0-15841 GCA_044374245.1 Sphingorhabdus sp.
CCGTCAAGCCAGAGCGACGAAGAATGGGAAGCCTATCTTTTCATTCGTGCCAATCCGCGCGGGCGGCATCTTGAACGCTGGCGGCATGTGCATGGCTGCGGGCGCTTTTTCAACGCCGTACGCGACACAGTGACCGACAAATTTGAAACGACTTACAAGGCTGGGGAGCCGCGGCGATGAGCGGATATCGTCTCGAAAATGGCGGGCGCATTGATCGCAGCCGACCGGTGGAATTCAGCTTTGATGGACATTCCTATCAAGGTTTCGCAGGCGACACTTTGGCTTCGGCCTTGCTTGCCAATGGTATCAGCCTGTTCGGCCGATCATTTAAATATCACCGCCCGCGCGGAGTTATGGCAGCGGGCAGTGAGGAGCCGAACGCGTTGATCTCGGTGGATCGGGGGGCAGGTCGCTTCACGCCCAATCTGCGTGCAACCGGTGTCGAGATTCATGCGGGGCTCAACGCCTTCAGTCAAAATCGTTGGCCGTCGCTAAAGCGCGATTTTGGCGCGATAAATGACCGGCTGGGTATGTTTTTCCCCGCGGGCTTTTACAATAAAACCTTCATGTGGCCGCGCTCTTTTTGGGAAAAGCTATATGAACCAGCGATCCGCAAGATGGCTGGACTTGGCGATGCGCCGACCCAAGAAGACCCCGACATTTATGCGTCCACTTATGCCCATTGCGACCTGTTGATCGTTGGCGCAGGACCCGCCGGTATTGATACGGCATTGGAAGCGATGGGTTCGAACAAGCGGATATTCCTGATCGATGAACAGGATGAACTTGGCGGCGGTGCTCTTGCTGATCCGGCTCTATGGCCGTGGCTGGAGCGCAGTCGCAAAGCGCTCATTGATGCGCCCAATGTCACGATACTCACCCGCACCACGGCGTTCGGCTATTATCACGACAACTTTATTGGCGCGGTGCAGCGGTTGACCGATCACATGCCGGACAATTCGGACAGCCCACGCGAAAAATTATGGCGCGTACGGGCCGGTGAAGTGGTCCTTGCGCAAGGTGCGATTGAACGACCGCTCGTTTTTGACGGCAACGACACGCCCGGCGTGATGCTGTCCTCCGCCGCAAAGGTTTTCGGCCTTCGCTACGGCGTCGCAGTCGGCACGTCGGTCGCGTTGATGACCGCGCATGACAGCGGCTGGCATGATGTGTTTGCCTTGGCAAAAGCGGGTATTCGCATCGCGGCGATCATCGACGTGCGCACCGAGGTGTCTTCTGCTCTGCTGGACGAAGCCAACCGCCTTGGCATCAACGTGCACCTCAACCATAGCGTCACTGGCGTAAATGGCCGGCACCGCGTCACATCCATACAGATCTGCAATAATGACGATTATGTCGGCGCGCGCATTGATTGCGATGCACTGTTGATGGCTGGCGGCTGGACGCCGAGTGTGCATTTATGGTCGCACAGCAAAGGATCGCTTGCATGGCGCGATGACATCGGCGCCTATGTTCCCGATCAACCGAACGAAAATGTACGCTGTGTCGGGGCATGTTCAGGCGGTTGGGATTTTGGTACCGGCGCGATTATTGATGTGTTGCCAACGCCCAAAGACCAAAGCCGGATAAAGGCCTTTGTTGATTTCCAGAATGACGTCACGGCAAAGGATATCAAGCTGGCGGTGCGTGAGGGCTTTCGCTCTATCGAGCATATCAAGCGCTACACAACCAACGGCATGGCGACCGATCAGGGCAAGACATCGAACCTCAATGGCTTGCAGATTGCATCAACGGCGCTTGCCAAGCCGGTGACCGATATTGGTCTGACAAGCTTTCGTCCGCCATATACGCCGCAGACTTTCGGTGCATTCGCGGGGCATGCGAAGGGCGCATTGTTCCAACCGACACGGACGACCAATATCGACGGCTGGGCCGCAGAAAATGGCGCAGTGTTTGAACTGGTCGCACAGTGGCGGCGCGCGCGTTATTTCCCCAAAATGGGTGAGGACATGCACGCGGCGGTGAACCGCGAATGCGTTGCTGTACGCTCGTCAGTCGGCATTTTTGACGCGTCGACCTTGGGCAAGATTGAAGTTGTCGGCCCCGATGCCGCCGAATTCCTGAACCGCATGTATACCAACCCTTGGAAAGCGCTTGAGCCAGGCCGGTGCCGCTATGGGCTGCTTTTGAAAGAGGATGGCTTCATCACCGATGATGGTGTTTCGGCGCGGTTGGCGCCCGACCGGTTCCATCTGACGACCACAACCGGCGGTGCCGCGCGTGTGCTGAATATGATGGAGGATTATCTCCAGACCGAATGGCCTGATCTTGACGTCTGGTTGACCAGCACGACCGAGCAATATGCGGTTATTGCGCTGCAAGGTCCAAATGCGCGCAAATTGTTGGAACCACTGGTGGAGGGCATTGACCTATCCGCCGACGCTTTCCCGCATATGGCCATTCGCGAAGGCACAATCTGCGGCATTCCAACGCGCCTGTTCCGGGTGAGCTTCACGGGCGAACTTGGTTTCGAAATCAACGTGCCGACGGCTTATGGCCGCGCCTTGTGGGAACATTTGATGGCAGAGGGGGCGAAATTTGACATCACCCCCTATGGCACAGAGGCTATGCACGTGCTGCGCGCCGAAAAGGGCTTCATCATCGTCGGACAAGATACCGACGGCACCATAACCCCGTTTGATGCTGGTCTCGATTGGGCGGTGGGCAAGAAAAAGCCTGACTTTGTCGGTAAACGGTCCATGGCACGGCCGGACATCGTTGCGCCGGGGCGCAAACAATTGGTCGGGTTGCTGACCGATGATCCCAATGTTGTGCTGGAAGAAGGTGCGCAGATTGTTGCCGACCCCCGTCAGCCAATACCGATGACGATGATCGGCCATGTGACCTCTTCCTACTGGAGCGAAACGCTTGGCCGGTCGATCGCTTTTGCCTTAGTGGCAGGTGGGCACGAGATGATGGGCGGCACGCTGCACATCCCGATGCCGGGCAAAACGCATGAAGCGAAAGTGAGCGGCATGGTTTTTTATGATGCAGAAGGAGCGCGGCTGCATGTCTGATGCCCTTTTTAGGAACGAACCCGTTTCTTCAACGCCTTACGTAGCTGATGGTGTCAGCATCAGCCTTGCTGCACCGCTGAAGCGTTATTCGCTGCGGTCGCGGACGGCCGAGGCTCTGGAAACTGTGCTCAACGTAAAAGTGCCAAAGAAAATCGGCGCGACCGAAGGTGGCATTGCATGCCTTGGTCCGGACGAATGGCTCCTGCGCACGCCAGCGGAGGCGGCCATGCCGACCGGCGCGGGATTGCCAGTTGCCATCACCGATATCAGCGAACGAGCAATCTGCCTCGTCCTTGAAGGGCCACGCGCAGCGGAACTGCTGATGACAGGTTGCCCGCTTGATCTCGACAATTTTGCTGTCGGTCGGGCCACACGAACAATTTATGAAACGGTCGAAATCATCATTATCCGCGACGGTGAAGATCGTTTCCATGTTGAGGTGTGGCGCAGTTTTGCCGCATGGCTATGGACGGCGTTCACGGCGGCTGCCAGCCATTGATGGTGGCTTGAGACCTTAAGGAGAGTTCATTGGCCGATTGGGACAAAGCAATAGATCTGGGGAACTATGGCCAATCCAATCGCCATTGGGGTGGGATGCATATCAATCCCGCTGTCTTTTTCCCGACGGCTATTATTGCGTTCGCGGTCATTTTATTCAGCCTGATCGCGCCGAAAGCGTCGGCGGACCTTTTTGCGGGCTTGCGGAGTGGTGCGGTTGCCCATTTCGACTGGTTCTTCATGATGTCGGGCAATCTTCTGCTGATCTTTTGCGTCGTTGTTGCACTTTCACCGCTGGGGAAAATCCGGTTGGGCGGCAAAGGGGCTACGCCTGATTATTCGCGATTGTCGTGGTTTGCGATGCTGTTTGGCGCAGGCATGGGTATCGGGCTGGTTTTTTATGGCGTGGGTGAGCCCGTGACCCATTTCACATCTTCGATGGCAGGCGGTCCTGCGGCGCCGTTGGGCGGTGCTGTTGGCGACGCACAAGCGGCACGCAGTATCGCGATGGCGGCGACCATCTTTGACTGGGCGTTGCATCCATGGGCCATTTTTGCGGTCACCGGTCTGGCGCTCGCGCTCTTCAGCTTTGATTTCAAAATGCCGCTGTCGATGCGGTCGGCATTCTACCCCTTGTTTGGAAAGGCGGTTTGGGGCCGCACAGGCGATGTCATAGAAGTGCTTGCGGTCCTTGCGACCATCTTTGGACTGGCCACGTCGCTTGGGCTTGGGGCGCAGCAAGCGATGGCGGGGATCGTCTATCTTTACGGTATAACGAGCTCGTCAGTAACGATCCTGGCGTTGATCGCGGTGATGGCTGGCATTACGTTTCTGTCGATCCGGGGTGGCATTGACCGCGGCATCCGCATTTTGAGCGAGGTCAACATGTGGGTTGCCTTTGCCTTGCTGGTCTTTGTCTTAACCACAGGCTCCACGCTTCAACTTATCGGCGATCTTGCCACCAATATCGTCAACTATCTGAAATTTCTGCCGGCATTATCAAATCCGGTTGGCCGCACCGACACCGGCTTTTACAATGATTGGTCGGTCTATTACTGGGCATGGTGGATCAGCTGGGCCCCATTTGTCGGCATGTTCATGGCGCGCATTTCATTGGGCCGGACGGTGCGTGAATTCATTGCCGGGGCCATGATCGCGCCCAGCCTGCTTGGTATCTTGTGGCTAACGATTTTTGGGGACGCGAGCATTGCGCAAATCGTTGCGGGCAATGGGGCGGACTTGGCCAAAGCATCGCTGGATACGCAGCTATTTGTGCTGCTCGGCGCTTTGCCTTGGGCGCAATTCACGTCATTTGTTGCCATTGGCTTGATCCTGATCTTTTTCGTGACGGGCTGGGACTCGGGCACGCTGGTGATTGACACCATGACTGCGGGCGGACGCACCGATACGCTGCTTCGGCAAAAGACCATCTGGCTGGTCGCGGTTGGCGGTATTGGCGTCGTGCTGTTGCTCAGCGGAGGCCTCACGTCGCTTCAGGCGGGTGCAATCGCCACCGGCTTGCCCTTGGCTTTGATATTGCTGTGCATGTGCCTGGGTACGCTGAGAGGATTGTTGGCGCTGCATCGCAATCCGGACTGCAGCGGTAATATATAAGCGGACCTTTTGCCGCTGCGCCCACTCCCCACAAAGTGATGCAAGCGTGCAACGCAGCTGGCGCATAATCTAGCTATCTCGAAAATGCATAGCGCTATTATGGAAAGTCTCGCATAGCCATTAGCTGAGGTAATATTAGCCATCGGCTATACCTGCACGCTTGGGAGGGCTGCTGCATGAAACTGCCACAAGAATTCGATCTACACGCACTCGAAGTATTCGTGATGACTGTCGAACTTGGCGGCATGTCGCAATGTGCGGCCCATTTGCAGGTGACACAATCGGCGGTTTCCCAAACCATCGCGAAGCTTGAGGCCGGCATAGGCGCTTCGTTGTTCGACCGCACGATGCGGCCATTGGGCCTGACGGCCAGCGGCAAGTCGCTGTTTGCGCGCGGGCAAAAGCTGATTGCCCACGCCAGACTGGCCTATGACGAAGTCCGTGAAGGCGCAAACTTGCCGATATCGAGCATTACCGTCGCGATGTCATTCAGCCTTGCCAACCAACTGACCGCCCCGATTTTGCATAGCCTCGGTGCGCGGGCCGACCGGTGGAATATCCGCTCGGGCATCTCCATGGAGCATCAGGGCGAGTTTCTTGCGCGCGACATTGATATGCTGGTGACCGGTAGCTTCAATCTTGAGCATCGTGACACCGTGGAGCTGCACCCGGTGTTTGAGGAAAGCTTCATTCTCGTTTTCCCCAAAGATTTTCGAGAGCCGCTCGATCTCGTCGGCTTGCCATCGTCATTGCCGTTTATCCGCTTTTCGCGGCTTACCGGAACGGGGCAGCAGATTGAGCGCCAGATTGTCCGCATGAAGCTGAAACTGCCGCAGATGGTTGAAGTCGAATCGTCGCATCAGCAATTGGCATTGGTGGCAGCGGGGATCGGTTGGGCGATTACCACGCCCGTTTGCTTGGCGGCGGTTCCGGAACTGCTTTCCCAATTGCGCGCCGAACCGATGACAAGGGGGCGGTTTTCACGGTCGGTCCAAGTCGTCGCGCGGATCGATGAATTGGGCAACATCCCCAGCCTAACCGCGGCTTTGTGCCAGCAGGTGTTGCAGGAAAAAATCTTCCCGCCGCTCATCGATGAATATCCATGGATGGCACAGCAATTGGCGTGGCCGTCGGCTTCAGCCGAAACCGAGGAGTTGATAGCATGATGCGGCGCGTTATCGCTTCCATGCTGATTTTGCTGGGTGCCCCTATCTACGCCAGCCCACCCAGTGTTCCGGGCGCGGATGCGCCGGAGCTTGCTGCGCTGGGTGCCTATGGCGTTGGCTTTCGTTCCGTCACCTTCACGCATCGGGACCAGCCCGACGTAGAAAACGCACAAGCGGACCCCAGCAATGTTCGCATCATCGACCGCAATGTGAAGGTGGATATTTGGTACCCTGCCACGGCGAAAAAGGGTTCCAAAACCGTCCTGTATCGCGGCAGCTTATGGGGAGAGCCACCGCTTCCGCCGGTCACGTTTACGCAACAGGGTATCGCCGTTGCGGGCGCGCCAGCCGCAGGTAGCAAGCACCCGTTGGTGATTATAAGCCATGGCTATAGCAACAACCCGGCGGTTATGACGTGGTTGACCGAGAATCTTGCGTCAAAAGGCTATGTCGTCGCGGCGATCCATCATCGCGACCCAAACCCTTATGTCGTTGCACCAACCACGCGTGCTGCGCCGAATTTCAACCGGCCGCATGACATTGTATTTGCAGCGGCGCAGCTCCGCGCCACTTTGGGGGATTTGATTGCCCCGGATAATGTTGCGCTCATTGGCTATTCACAAGGCGGTTATGGGGTGCTCACCGCAGGTGGCGCAACGCTTGACCCTGCGGGTCCGAATATGAATGCGGTTGCGGGTGGGTGGCTGAAGAAATTCGCGCGCGGCAGTGCGGATGCGAACGCTATCAAAGTGCCAAGCGTCAAGGCTGTGGTGGCACTGGCGCCCGCTGGCGGCGCGCCGAGCAGCGCATGGGGGCCCGAGGGCCTCGCCGCGCTGATGGCACCGCTGCTTTTGATACACGGTGATAGCGACTTTACGGTTGACTATAAAACGGGCGCGCTGGCCGTCTTTGGTGGCGCTGTAAATGCCGACCGCTATTTGCTGACCTACAAGCAGGCAGGCCATTCCATCGCGCTCAACCCTACGCCACCCGAAATGCGCGGTTCGCTGTGGGACATCGACTGGTTCGAAGACCCGATTTGGCGGCAGGACCGGATCAATGCCATCAACCTGCACTTTATTTCCGCGTTTCTGGCGGTGCATTTACAGGGCGACGAAAGCAAAAGCGCGTATCTGAAGGTTGCCACCGAAAATTCGGATGATGGCGTGTGGAATGCGCCCGCCGGAACGCCATGGGGCGCGTATAGTCCGGGCGGTGACAATGTTACCTTGTGGAAGGGTTTCCAGCAACGGCATGCGCGCGGCATGACCCTACGCTATGCGCCTAAAGCGTCAGATTGAGGGCTGCTGTCTTCCAAAAATGGATCATGGCTTCGCTGTAGCTGAGCGGAACATAGGCGTGGCAGATATCGTCATCCACCACATGCAGGCGAACGTTGACGTGGTCGATGATGGTTGCCGCGCTGCATCCTGACGCGAAATTGGGGTTTTCCGCATCGAAAACGCCGCCTTCCATCAACAATGTGCGCCAGCCTTTTCCCGAAAGCTGCACCCGCACAACGCTGCCGCCAATTGCGGTGAGCGCACCGTCATCCGCCAATAGGCCGGGCAGTGCCGACACATCGCCTTCAACCAGCCACACGGTGGGTTCATAGCGGATTAGGCGGAGTGCATCACTGCCGTCAGAACGACCAATGGCTGGCAAGGCAAAGCCGGCAACTTTCTTGAACCTTGCCGCCACAGACGCCGGGTTGCTCCATATTTCCAGAGCATGAAGCGGCGCTGCGGGCAGCATTGTGATTGTTACATCAGTCACGATAACGCTCCCCGGCCGTGTCGTAGAAATGCGGTGCCACAACGCGGACCCGCGCCATTTGACCGCGCGTGGGTGAGGTTGCGATAAGCTCTTCCCCGTGCCGTGCAAAGCCGTCGGTCAATTGGCCAAGCGCAATCGACCCGCCGTCCAGTATCCGGAACGCAGCGGCGCTGACATGGCCCTGTGGGGACACGCCTTCGCCTGTGACAAGCATTGCGCCTTCGGGAATATCACCTTCGATCGCTTCGAGCCCGACCAGTTGCCGCCGTCCGGCTTCGGACAAGGCGGGGCGCGATAGGCCGGACGCGCCGACATAGCCACCGGCTTTGTTGAGCATCTTGTCGAGCGAAAGATCATGTGGGGTCATCCGCCCGTCGACTTCACCGCCGACGACCAAATGGCCTTTTTCGATACGCAAGAATTCCATCGCCTCAAGGCCATAAAGTGCGCCGCCCTGCTTGGCGACCTCCGCCTCGCACGCAGCCCAAACGGGGCCCGCATGGCTTGCCTCGACATAAATTTCGAACGCGCGTTCGCCGCTGTAGCTGGCGGCGAGAACAATCACCGGAACCCCGGCAATCATGGCCGGAACCGTCGACATATGGCGCGGTGGTTCTTCGCCCATCAATGCCGATAGCGTTGCCTTGGCTTGCGGCCCTGCGACAGCAATCCCGGCATAATGTTCCTGCACATTGACGGCGGAGACGCGGAGGTGCGGGCAGAGATATTGGCGGACATAGGAAATATGCGTCGCCATCCGGTCCGCGCCGCCGGTTGAGCTGGTCAACAGATAGCGGTTTTCGTCCAACCGCCAAACGGTGCCATCGTCGAAAACAAAACCGTCTTCGCGCAGCATGAACGTGTAGCGGCCACGTCCGACGGCAAGTTTGCCGACCGTCGTTGCGCAGATGATTTCCAGAAACGCGGCGGCATCTGGCCCGGACACTTCAAACTTCGCGAGTGTTGAAACATCGGTCATGCCGACATTCGAGCGCACCGCTTTGGCTTCACGCATCGCGGCTTGCGCCAAAGTTTCGCTGCCCACAGGATAGGCACGGGGGCGGAACCAATATCCCAGCGGCTGCCAAATCGGGTTCTTCGCCGCGTGCACATCGTACAGGGCGAGGCGGCGGACATGCGCGCCCGCGTCTTTCGCGCCAGCGCCCGCCAACAAGCCCATCGTAACCGGCGTATAAGGCGGACGGAATGTGGTCAGCCCGGCCTCGGGAATAGCCACGCCCTGCTTTTCGGCCAAGCGCCCGAGCGCCGCCATATTGCTAAGCTTGCCCTGATCGGTTGCCATTCCGAGTGTGGTGTAACGTTTGAGATGCTCAACCGAGCGATAGCCCTCGGCCCACGCCAGATCGACATCCGACAACGTCACATCATTCTGGAAATCGATGAAGCTTTTCTTTGGTTTGGAAACCGGGATGACATTGAACACGGGGTCGGGATTGGCTGCCCCGCCGATCGTCGTCACATTCTGACGCGATGCCGCAGGGACAAAGGCTTGCGCAGCATCGTTCCAATCGAGCGTGCCGCCTGCCTGCATATGCAGATGCACCACGGGTGTGAAACCACCGGACACAGCGATCAGATCAGCATCCCAGCTTTGGGTCAGGCCACTGACACGCGCGGTCACGCTTTTCAGGCAATGGCGCGCGCCATTGGTCGAAAGCGGAACGGCGTTGTGATAGACTGGCAGGCCGCTGTCCGCGCCCGCCGGTGCTGGCCGTGCATCAAGAACGGCCACGATCTCAGCCCCTGCTGCCTTGAGCGCGTAGGCTGTTTTATACGCGTCATCATTATTGGTCGCGATCACCACGCGTTTGCCCGGGACGACGCCAAAACGATTCAGATAGGTCCGCACGGCTTGCGACAGCATTACGCCGGGACGGTCATTATGCGCAAAGGCCATCGGGCGTTCAATGCTGCCGGTCGCAAGTATCACTTGGCCCGCCCGCACATGCCAAAGCCGCTGGGCAACGCCGTGCGACGGGGTTTGACCAGGTTCTGCTATGCGCTGCGTCAGCGTGACGAGATCATGCTCCCAATATCCAGACGCGGTGGTGCGTGTGAGGATGCGTCCGCCGGCGGCGCGGATACGGGTTTGGGTCGCCTCCACCCATGCACCATCGCGATCGTGGCCGTCGCGGATTAACGAGGCACCAAGAATATTGTCCTGTTCGACGAGGATGACGCGTTTGCCAGCTTCAGCGGCTTCGAGCGCGGCGGAAAGTCCGGCTGGTCCGGCACCGACCACAAGCACATCGCAAAATGCCGCACGTTGGCTAAAAAGGTCAGGGTCGGTCTTCGTCGGCGCATTGCCAAGACCCGCCGCTTTACGAATGAAATATTCGTAGAACATCCACCGTTTGGCGGAGCCGAAAAAGGTCTTGTAATAGAAACCTGCAGACAGGGCAGGCGCGGCCAAGCCAAGTACCGCGCCGATATCGAATGACAGGTTTGGCCAGCGGTTCTGGCTTTTGGCGACCAGCCCTTCATACACAAAAACATCGGTGGCGCGGGTATTGGGCTCGGTGCGTCCGCCATCACCAATGGTGACGAGGGCGTTTGGCTCCTCAACGCCAGCTGTCATGATCCCGCGTGGACGGTGATATTTGAAGCTGCGGCCAACAAGGCCAATGCCGTTGCGCAAGAGCGCGGCGGCAAGTGTGTCGCCCTTTTGCGCTTGATAGGTCTTGCCGTCGAAACTGAAGTTTATCACGGCAGAGCCTCCGGACCAACGGCACGGGTGGCGCTGATTTCATTTGTCACACGGTTGCGCGTGATCACCATCCATGCACGGCATCCATAAGTATGCCGCCAGATTTCTTCATCAACACCGCGTGGATTGGTGCGTGTGAAGAGCGATTTCATCGCCTCTTCGGGTGCAGCATCAAGCGACACTACCGCGTCTACGGTGCGTTCATATAAAAACTCCGCCTGATCGCGCGGGCCGCAATGGGGACAGGTGAACTGCATCATTAGCGACTGTTCGGCATTGGGCCGCTCCCTGTTTCATCGATTGTCGCGCCGCGTTCGAAACGGTCAAGCGCGAATGGCGCATTCAGGGCATGTGGTTTGCCGGTTGCGAGTGTGTGCGCATATGTCCAACCCGACGCCGGTGTCGCCTTGAACCCGCCATAACACCAACCGCCGTTGAGAAAGAGGTTCTTCACCGGCGTTTCGCCAATGATCGGCGCGCCGTCAAAGCTCATATCGGTCACGCCAGACCATGTCCGCACCATGCGCAGACGTGATAGCGCCGGGACGAGCGCCAGGCCCTGTGCCACGGCACGCTCCATGACCATCGGATTGCCGCGTTGGGCATAGCTTGGCCAGTTATCAGGATCCCCGCCAAAGACGATACCGCCCTTGTCTGACTGGCTGATATAGCAATGCAGGGATTGCGACATGATCACGCTGTTTATCATTGGCTTGACGCCTTCGGTCACCATCGCCTGCAATGTTTGCGATTCCACGGGCAGTTTAAGGCCCGCCAGCCCAGCGACATGGCCGCTATGGCCCGCAACGCAAATGCCGACGCGACCGGCGTTGATCCGCCCGCGCGTGGTTTCCACGCCGACCACCGCATCGCCATCGCGCACAAAGCCTGTGACTTCGCATTTCTGGATGATGTCAACGCCAAGGCTGTCTGCGCCGCGCGCATAGCCCCAGGCGACAGCATCATGGCGGGCAGTGCCGCCGCGCCGCTGAATTAGGCCGCCCTCAATCGGGAAACGTGCATCGCGTGACATGTCGAGCAACGGTTCCAGCTTTTGCACTTCGTCGCGGGTCATTAAATCTGCATCGATCCCGTCGCACCGCATCGCGTCGCCGCGCTCGGCAAGCTTGGTCATATCGGCGTCGCTGTGACCCAGAAACATTGCGCCGCGCGGGGAGAACATGACGTTGTAATTCAACTCGTCGCTTAAATGCTCCCACATTTTCAGGCCGAATTCGAACAGGTCGTGCAATGGCTTTAGCCGATAGTTTGACCGAACAATCGTCGTGTTACGTCCGGTGTTGCCACCGCCTATCCAGCCCTTTTCAAGAACCGCGATATTTTTCAGGCCATGGACCTTGGCAAGATAATAGGCCGTCGCCAGCCCGTGCCCGCCGCCGCCGATGATGATGATATCATAATGCGATTTAGGCTCCGGATCGCGCCACGCAGGTTGCCAATGCTTCTGCCCGTTCAAAGCACCGCGCAGCAATCCGAAAGCCGAATATTGGCTCATGAAATCGGCATCCACCCGCGCTTTTCGCGCCAATCGGACTCAAGATTGTCGAACCGCGATAGTTTGAGGATATCGATATCGGCAAACGAGCATTTCCCGTCGATGACCAGATCACGGATCGCGTGACCCGACGCTGGCGATAGGCCGAAGCCGACGCTCGACATTGACGCAACCACGACATTGTCTGGGCTGGTGAGGCGGTCGATGATTGGACGGCCATCGGGCGAGTTTTCGATGATGCCAGCCCAACTGCGGATGACATTCAGATGCGCCGCCTTGGGCAAAAGTTCTGCCAATCGTTTCGCAAGGTTGCGGGCCAACGGCGTCGAAGGACGTGCGGCCGGACCAGTTGCGTCGACATCAAGCCATTCATGCGGGCCACCGCCATAAGCGAGGTTTCCGCGCAGCGTTTGGCGGCCATAGATTTTGTGGCCGTCAACGCCGCCAAGCGGCATCATTGGCGCAGGTTCAGTAATGATCATTTCCGCGCGCGCGGCTGCCAATGGCACGTTTACGCCAAGCTGTGCCATCAATTGCGGGATCTGCGGCCCAGCCGCCACCACGACAGCGTCACAGCCATAAGTGGCGTTCGCAGTCTTCACGGCCGTCACCTTACCACCAGCGGTTTCAAAACCGGTTACCGGGCTGTGCTGAACGATTTTTCCGCCCAGATCTTGCAGAGCCCAAGCATAAGCCTGCACACTGCGCTGCGGGTTGGCATGTCCGCCAAATTTATAATGCACACCGCCAAAACAATTATCGCCTGCCAATGGCACAGCCTCTTGCACTTGTTTGACGTCCAGCAATTCCACCGGATGATTAAGCCGCGTGTGACGTTCAGCAATGAAACGATATTGTTCCCACTGCCGTTCGGTCATCGCAATCAGGATGCGGCCCTTCTGGTGCTCGGTCGGATAGCCCAGCAATTCGTCCATTTGCGGCCATAGGCGCTGCTCTTCGTCAAACAACGGGCTCGAATAATGCGATGCACCGCCGCCATTACGTCCGGAGGCTTCCCAACCGACGATGAACTTGTCGAGTACCGTGACCTTGACCCCCGAACGCGCGAGCCACCAGCCTGCACTAAGGCCCGTAACGCCGCCGCCGACGATGACAACTTCCGAACCGCTCATGTGTACATCCCCGTGTAAAGCATCTGGCGATGCTCATCCTGATAAGGCGTGTTGATATCCTCAACCGGCACCCATTGGGTCGGGATGCCAAACCAGACATCCCATGCAGCGTCCATTTCCGCAGGCTCATCCCATTCCGCAAGGATTTTGAGCGGCAGCGGACGCACCGGTGCACGGTGGCTGGCGAGCGGGATTGAGCCAAATGGCTTGTCCGCCTCAATCGCGAGCAACATCGCAACTTGATCGCGGCAACGGCGGCCTTGGCATACGCCCATGCCCGCGCGCGTCAGTCGCTTGATCTGGTCCGGATTGGCCGGGCCGTCCTGAAGTAAAGTGTCGAGCGAACGGGCGCACATGGGCGCCGGGCGCGATAGGTAATTCGGGGGCTGTACGCCGATCAAATCGGCGCGCGTGACTTCTTCGCACTGGCAAATGATCGTGTCATCGGCGCTGATGTCAGATAGCGCACGCATCCAGTCCATACGGTAGGCGATATGGTCGAAACCGCTATCCGCAAGCCCTGCACAATCACCCACGGCCGTGACCGAAGGTTCGCCGGCCGGAATGTATCCGCCCCGCATTTCGTTAAGCGCGCGCGGGCCGTGCATCGCATCAACCAGTTCGATGGACGGGATCAAACCAATTGCGACGCAGATGGTGTCACAGGCGACCACATCTCCGGTCGATAGCGTTGCGCTTTCAATGCCGTTGATGCCGCCTGTTGCCGATGTAATCGTCTGTCCGCAGTGGATGGCGATGCCAGCGGCAGCGACCTTGGCGACCAGTTCGGCATTCCCTTGCGGTGCGTCGCGGACTTCAATCAGGCCAACCAAGTCGATACCGCGCGCCTGCGCCAACAGCGCGGTTTCGAGCGCGAGATCATGCGAGCCCAAGACCAAAATGCGCTGTCCGGCAAATGCCTCATAACGGGTAAGCAGCATTTGAAGCGCTGCCGCGCCCATGACGCCGGGCTGGTTCCAACCGGGGAAAGACATCGCCAAATCACGCGCACCGGTCGCAAGGACAATTTTATCAAAACCGACCAAATATGATCGTTCGGAATCGGCGAGGCCGACAACTTGCTGCGGCAGGCTGGCAACGCCGGGACCATTGCGATAAACACCCCATGCCGTTGTGCCGAGCAACAATTCGACCCCGGCATCCATTGCGGTTTCAAGCGCGGGCATGCTCATGAAGATAGCCTCAAGCATGCGGTCTGTATTCTGGGTCGCTGCGGTCATCCGCCCGCCAAAATATAGCGGTATATCATTGCCCATCAAAGCGCCCGAAACGGGATTTTCATCGACCAGCAGCACTTTTGCTCCGGCTGTGGCCGCGTCGATCGCCGCAGCAACGCCGCTTGGCCCCGCACCAACAACGACAACATCATAATGCGTTTCAGGAGCGCTGCGCGTTCCATTTATCGCGCATAAATCGGTTCCGGTAAAATTCAGTTCCATTACACCGCCTCCAGCGCTTGGCGCAAATCGCCTATTAAATCGTCAACATGTTCCAACCCGACAGACAGTCGGATCGTGCCATCGGTAATACCGCCTGCCAACCGCTGGGCGGGGGGGACAGCATAATGCGTTGTGCTCGCCGAATGGCAGATTAAAGTTTCCGAACCGCCCAGACTGACCGCGACCTTAAGCAGCTCTAATTGGTCAAGCATACGGAAGGCCTCTGCCTCACCGCCGTGCAGGTGGAACGAGAATGTCGAACCGGCTGCCTTGCACTGCCGATCATAAACCGCGCGCCGACGTGTGCCGGGTTCAAGGAAACCCAAATAGGTTACACCCGCGACCTTGGGATGATCGCGCAGAAATTCGGCAACACCGCGCGCGTTTTGCATCGCACGCTCGGTGCGCACAGCGACGGATTCCAATGAACGCAGGACAAGCCATGACGTATAGGGATCGAGGTGATTGCCCCACGTCGTGCGCTGCATGCGCAGATGGTCGATCAATTCCTTGCGACCCGAAATCCCGCCGGCCAGCAGATCGCTATGCCCACCGCAATATTTTGTCAGCGAGGTCATACATAGGTCGACACCATGTTCGATGGGTCGCTGCGCAAATGGCCCGAGCAAAGTGTTGTCGACCACCACCAGCGGCCGGTGTCCTTGCTTGGCACCGACTTCGTCCGCAATCCGTACCATCAGATCAAGATCAACCACGGCTGCGGTAGGGTTCGCGGGTGTCTCGGCGATGATAAGTTTCAACGGGCCCTTAGCCATCGCTTCATCAGCCGCTTTGCGGACATCATCTTCGTCCGTGCCATCGGTATAGGCGGCGACATGTGATCCGAATTGCGGCATGATGCTGTTGTAGAGCATATCGACGCCGCCATAGATCGGGCGGCCATGCAACACG
>JBILOZ010000154.1:0-4333 GCA_044374245.1 Sphingorhabdus sp.
GGTCAGCCGCTGAACTTCGTCATCGCAGGGTCCACTTATGAATCCCTAAGCGTTGCGCGTGACAGGATATTGACCGCGGCGCGGGAAAATCCCGGCATTGTGAACCTCGATTCCGACTATAAGGAGACGAAGCCGCAAATGGAGATTCAGGTCGATACGGCACGCGCTGGCGACCTGGGTGTATCCGTTGCCGACGTCAGCCAGGCGCTCCAGTCGCTATTGGGGTCGCGCCGAGTCTCAACCTATGTTGATCGCGGCGAAGAGTATCGCGTGATTGTTCAGGCCGATGCGCAAAACCGCGCAACCGCCGAGAATTTGGCCGCTATTCAGCTGCGGAGCCGCGATGGCTCATTGGTATCGTTGGCCAACCTCATCACATATAAAGAAACCGCCGGTGCACGCGACCTTGGCCGGTATAACAAGCTACGCGCCATTACGCTGTCTGGCGGGTTGGCGCCGGGCTATTCAATGGGGGAAGCGCTCTCGTTTCTGGAAGAGCAAGCCGCTGCATCGCCAGAAGTACTCGCCGTCGGCTATCGCGGTGAAAGCCAAGCATATAAGGAAACCGGCGGATCCATCATCCTCGTGTTTTTCCTCACGATCCTGTTGGTCTATCTCGTTCTGGCGGCGCAGTTCGAAAGCTTCGTGCACCCTGCAACCATTATCACCACCGTCCCATTGGCCGTCGGCGGTGGCATCATTGGACTTGCGCTGACCGGGATGACCCTCAACCTCTACAGCCAAATTGGTATCGTCATGCTCGTGGGGCTTGCGGCAAAGAACGGCATTCTGATCGTCGAATTTGCAAACCAGCTGCGCGATGAAGGTTTGGAAATTCTGGAATCTATCCAGCAAGCCGCAGCGCGCCGTTTACGGCCAATTTTGATGACGTCGATCGCGACCGTGTTCGGCGCAATCCCGCTCGCTATTGCCAGTGGCGCGGGCGGCGCAGCACGGGCCTCTATCGGGGTGGTCATTGTCTTCGGTGTAACGCTCGCCACGCTGATTACACTTGTTCTCATCCCGCTCATTTATGCGCGGCTTGCGAAATATACGGGATCGCCAGAAGCCGTCACGCGCCGTTTGCAGCAGGAACTGGCTGCGCAGGAAAAAGGCGCAGCCTGACGGTTACCGCAGGGGGCTCCCAATGGGCCCATCCTTTGGCGCTGTGACTTCGTCACTTCTTAACTTGTTGGATTTAGTTGGCCGCCTGCACACGCGCATCGACTGCAGGACCCCGACATGCACAAAAATATGGTTATCTTTGGCACGCGGCCAGAAGCCATAAAATTATTTCCTGTGGTCAATGCATTGGCGGGCTACGCCAATATGCACACGGAAATATTGGTGAGCGCGCAACACCGGCAGATGCTGGATCAAGTGCTCACGATCAGCGGCATGGTTCCCGACTATGACCTCGACCTCATGCAGCCCGGGCAGTCGCTTGATGCGCTCACGGCGCGCTTGTTGGGGGCTATTGGCGGCGTGCTCGATACCGCAAAACCCGACCGCGTGATTGTGCAAGGCGACACCGCAACCGCAATGGTTGGCGCGCTCGCCGCCTATTATCGCCAAATTCCCGTGAGCCATGTCGAAGCGGGTTTGCGCAGCAGCAATATCTACCAGCCATGGCCCGAGGAAGTGAACCGCAAGATTATCGGCTCGATTGCGGATCAGCATTTCGCGCCAACCGCTGTGTCTGCGGCGGCACTTACCGCAGAGGCCGTTTCCCCCGAAAACATCTTTGTCACCGGCAACACAGGGGTTGATGCCCTGCAGTGGGTAACGGACCGCATCGCGCAAAACCCAGCATTGGCCGCGAAGCTTGCGCCATATGAAGAGCGGTTCCGCAGCCGCAAGATCATTGGCATCACAACGCACCGTCGGGAGAATTTCGGCGATGCCATGAACAATGTCGCAGCGGCCATTCGGGCCGTTGCGGCGCGGGACGATGTGGCGTGCATCTTCCCCGTGCATATGAACTCCAACGTCCGCGCTGTGATGAACGCCGCTCTGGATGATTTACCCAATGTCGCGATGATTGAACCCTTGGACTATCCCAACTTCGCTCGCCTGCTGTCGATCTCGCACATCATGTTAACCGATAGCGGCGGCGTTCAGGAAGAGGCTCCCGCGCTTGGCAAGCCGGTGTTGGTCATGCGCGACACCACCGAGCGCCCGGAAGGCATCACAGCGGGCACCGCGAAGCTGATCGGCACCGATAAAGACCGCATCATTTCCGAAATTTTCACGCTTTTGGACAGTGATACCGCTTATGCAGCGATGGCCCGCGCGCACAACCCATTTGGGGATGGTCACGCAAGCCAGCACATAGCGGAGATCATCTACAATGCCCGTCGATAATAAACCTGATATATTCGCGGTTAGCTGAACATGCCGACGCAAGACTTGTTCCTGTCATGATAAAGTCATAAGGCGCAAGCAATCGGCAGTCGCCTCCAAAAGGGTATCGTAATGAAAATCGCAATGATCGGTTCGGGCTATGTTGGCCTTGTATCTGGCGCATGTTTTGCAGATTTCGGGCATGAAGTTGTCTGCGTCGACAAGGATGAGGGCAAGATAACGCGCCTGAATGCCAATATCATGCCGATTTACGAACCGGGCCTTGATGCTTTGGTCAAGACCAATGTCGATGCAGGACGCTTGAGCTTTTCAACCGATGTTATGCAATCGGTCAAAGGGTGCGGTGCGATCTTCATTGCCGTTGGCACACCGTCACGCCGCGGCGATGGCCATGCGGACTTAAGCTATGTCTATGCCGCAGCAGAAGAGCTGGCGCGCGCAATTGATCCAGGCACGGTTGTTGTGACCAAGTCCACGGTTCCTGTGGGCACAGGTGACGAGGTTGAGCGCATCATCCGCGAAACCAGCCCTGACCTTGAATTTGCCGTTGTTTCCAACCCTGAATTCCTGCGCGAAGGCGCGGCCATTGGCGACTTCAAACGCCCCGACCGAATTGTCGTGGGCAGCGATGTCGAATGGGCCCGCGATGTGATGCGCGCGATTTATCGTCCGTTGTTCCTGAATGAATCGCCCTTGCTGTTCACCAGCCGCCGTTCGTCGGAGCTGATCAAATATGCCGCAAACGCGTTTCTCGCGACCAAGATCACTTTCATCAACGAAATGGCGGATCTGTGCGAAAAACTGGGGGCCAATGTGCAAGACGTTTCGCGCGGCATTGGCTTGGATAACCGCATCGGACCAAAGTTCCTGCATGCAGGGCCGGGCTATGGCGGCAGCTGCTTTCCAAAAGACACGCTGGCGTTGCTCAAGACCGCGCAGGATAATGAAACCCCCGTTCGCGTGGTGGAAGCCGTCGTTCAGGCCAATGACCTTCGAAAGCGCGCCATGGGCCGAAAGATCATCAACGCCTTGGGCGGTGATGTGCGCGGCATGAAAATCGGGCTGCTTGGCCTGACGTTCAAACCCAATACCGATGACATGCGCGATGCCCCGTCGATTGCGATTGTCCAGACGTTGCTGGATGCTGGCGCCATCGTGCACGCCCATGATCCCGAAGGCATGGAGGAAGCCGCCAAGATCTTGCCCGACGTGGTCATGACCGACAGCGCGTACAGCGCAGCGCAAGATGCGCATGCCGTTGCCTTGGTGACCGAATGGGACGCCTATCGCGCGCTCGACCTTCAAAAGCTGCACGCAGCGATGGCAGGCGACGTTCTGGTCGACCTGCGCAACATCTATCGTCCGGAAGAAGCGCAGGCCGCAGGGTTCAATTATGTCAGCGTTGGCCGCTAAGCCAACGGCCTTAATTTACCTGCCGGTCATATCCCACCCAATAAGGTGCGCGTAGATCTTTGCGCAAAATCTTGCCCGATGCGTTGCGCGGCAGGGCTTCGATGACATCCACCGAGCGCGGCACCTTGAACCCAGCAATACGTTCGCGGGCCCACGCGATCACGCTCTCAACATCAACCTGCGCGCCGGGTTTGGGCACACAAACAGCCTTCACCGCCTCACCCCATTTGGCGTCTGGCACGCCGATGACCGCGACTTCCAGCACATCGGGGTGGCCGTAAATCGCGCTCTCGACCTCAGCGGGGTAAACATTTTCGCCACCGGTGATGATCATGTCTTTCACACGGTCGTGAATGTATAAATAGCCGTCTTCATCCAGATATCCGGCATCACCCGTTTTAATCCAGCCGCCGTCGGCGACGGTGCCTTTGGTTGCATCGGGCAAATTCCAATAGCCGATCATATTGTTCGAAGACCGCGTCCACACTTCACCGACCTCGCCCACCGGCATGTCATTGCCTGCGCCATCAACAATGCGCAGATCAACGCCGGGCAG
>JBILOZ010000153.1:0-4333 GCA_044374245.1 Sphingorhabdus sp.
CGCGTGCAAATGCGTCATTGGCAAACAGGAACCGGCCATCGCGATCAACAAGCGCCAGCCCCAAAGGCAGTGTGGAGAGCAATTGCTCAACATGTGCCAGCGCGAGGCCGCGGTCGACCTTTGCACCGTCTTCGTCCACCGCGAGCAGCAAGGCGGAGCCTTCCACATCATGTGCGTTCAACGGCACGTGCAGAAGCCGGATAGGCAAGCCGCGCCGTCCTTCGCGTTCAAAAAACACACTTCCCTTGTCGTCCATCCGCACAAAATCTACGAATGAACGGCCAGTGAGGGGAACTTGATCCGTGCCCGTTGCGCGCAAGGCAAAAGCAGCGTTTGCCGCACGAACGCAGCCGTCGGGACCAACGGCGACAGCCATGACGCCGCTGCCGGACATGGCACGCCCGATACGTCCGGTAATCAGCTCAATCGCAAGGCTTTCAATGGCAATCCGCTCAATGGGCGCGAGCCTCCATAATAGATATTCGTCAGAGGCGCCCGCGCGGGCCACCTTCACGCTATAGGCGCGGTGGTCCTTCGTTATAGTATCGATCTGGGCACTGCCGTCGCGCCATGCAGCACGACTTGCCGCGACCATCAAAGATTGGCTCGATTCATCCAACCCCAGATCCGGCGGCGCTTTTAGTCCGGGAAACGCTTTCGTAAAATGGTCATTTGCGCATAGCAGCTGACCAGCACGGTCACTTATGGCGATTGCAGCGTCGTTCAACTGCGTGGCAGCGTGCGCGATGGACCAGTCAGGTGGCGAGACATCGACGACATCCTCGACCGAACCCGCATGACGGAAAAAGTGAATGAGCGCACCCGCCGCAATGATGACGGCGGCGCATGAACCGACAAGAATGATGTTGCCCGTCGAAAACCACAATATCGCCAGCGACAATAAGGTTGCGAGCGCCAATACCGCCAGCTGACGCACATCCAGCTTGGCGGATTGGTCCATGTCCCCGCCAAATATCTGAAATTGGGTCGGCGGGGATATCTTGTTCAAAGCGGCTCCTTACCAGATGCGAACGCGGTCCTCAGGCTTGAGGTACAATTGCCCGTCTGCTTTTGGCTGGAACGCATCGTACCATTTGTCAAGATTGCGCACGATCCACGCGCGTTGTTCCGACGGGCTGTGCGGGTCGGTGATCAAGCGCTGACGCAAATTGGCCGCACGATAATTGCGGCGCCATAGCTGGTGTGGCAAAAGGCTAAAAAAGCTTACCCACGAGACGCAATTGACTTTGACCGGCGTCGCCATTTGGCGCTTATCCGCCAGCGCCAGAACCACGCCGAGAGCACATAACCGATGAGCGCTGCTGCGATGGATATG
The DNA here is from genome assembly GCA_044374245.1 of Sphingorhabdus sp. Taxonomy (GTDB): domain Bacteria; phylum Pseudomonadota; class Alphaproteobacteria; order Sphingomonadales; family Sphingomonadaceae; genus Sphingorhabdus_B. Next base: position 1,337 of record JBILOZ010000153.1, read on the forward strand.
ATCGCAAGCCCTGCGACGCCTTGGACAAGCGCCAAAGGTGCTTCGTTCCAGACATAATCACCCCACGCGGACAGCGGCGCCGATGTCTCGATAAGTTGATAAAAATGGCCTGAGCCATTGTTCAATCGAAGCACCGATTCCCCGACATATACCGACCCAAGCAAAATGAATGGCGTTGTGGCCGGCATACTCAGGAACGTCATAGCCGCGCCGATGGGGATATTTGCCCGAAATGGCAGCGCCAGCAGCGCGACACCAGCGATCTGGACACCCGGTATCAAAAGGAAAATCCCGACCAACAGGCCAAGAGCTACGCCGCGCGGGACGGAGCGCCGTGTAAAGCGCCAGAGGGCGGGATGAAACACGCGCTGCGCAAACGGCCGCAGAAAGCGGCTGCGTTCAAAGCTGTCGCGCGTGGGGGCTTGCCTGTGCAACCAGGTATCAAACTTACTCATCCACGGTCGCGCATAATGCGTCCTTGCTCACGCTTCCAATCCCGTTCTTTCTCGGTAGCACGCTTATCAGGTGCTTTTTTGCCCTTTGCCAACGCCAATTCCACTTTCGCCCTGCCGCGTCCATTGAAATAAATCGACAGAGGCACAAGCGTCATGCCCTGCCGCATCACCGCGCCATGCAGCTTGTTTATTTCGCGCTCGTTCAACAGCAATTTTCTGGGCCGCTTTGGTTCGTGGTTAAACCGGTTTCCATGGCTGAATTCGGGGATATTTGCGTTAATTAACCAAATCTGATCATCGCGAACTTCTGCATAGCTTTCGGCGATGGACCCTTCACCAAAGCGCAAAGATTTCACTTCGGTTCCGGTCAGGACAATTCCGGCCTCATATTTGTCATCGATATGAAAATCATAACGGGCACGCCGGTTTTCGGCGACGGTTTTAACTTTGTTGAATGCTTCGGGTTTTGGACGCGTCATTAAATAAGCCCTGCATTCTCCAAGGCGGCATCAACCTGACGACGGCTCGCCTCACTTGGCGGGGTCATTGGTAAGCGCAGCTCGGTTGGGAAACCGTCGATGACGCGTGACAACGCATATTTAATTGGGCCCGGAGATGCGTCAGAAAACAACGCCAAATGAAGAGGATACAGCTTATCATTCAGTTGGCGTGCCAAGTTATAATCACCCGATGCACATGCCGCCTGAAATTCTGCGCATAATTTCGGCGCAACATTGGCGGTCACCGAAATGCACCCGCGCCCGCCTGCGGCATTAAACGCAAGCGACTGTTCATCAACGCCCGACAACAGGCAAAAATCGGGTCCGCAGGCCAATCGATGATCCGTTACGCGCGGCATGTCACCGCTTGCGTCCTTGATACCGATCACCGTCGGCAACTGCGCAAGGCGCGCAACCGTTTCAGGCTTGATGTCCGTGACGGTACGCGCAGGCACATTGTACAGCACGATAGGTAGGTCGTTCTTCTTGGTCATCGCCTCAAAGTGCGCGTAAATGCCCTCTTGGTTGGGGCGGTTATAGTAAGGCGCGACAACCAGTCCCGCAGCGGCACCGCTTTTCTTGGAAAAGTTGAGGTGCAGGATTGCGTTATTGGTGTCATTCGACCCACAGCCGGCAATCACGGGTACGCGCCCAGCGGCCTGCTCGATGCACACTTCGATCACGCGATGATGCTCTGCGTTTGACAGCGTTGACGCCTCACCGGTCGTTCCTGCGGGCACCAGCGCGCTTGATCCTTGGTCGATTTGCCAATCGATCAACGCGCGAAAATGCTTTTCGCTAAACGCTCCGTCGTAAAAAGGAGTCACTAGGGCCGGTATCGATCCCGAAAACATAGCATAACACTTTCATTCTAGGCCATATAGGTCGCTAAGGGCTATATAGTCGTTCGTTCAGCACCTGATAAGGATGGGGCACATAATATGTCCAGCATGGTAAAGCATCTCATTTCGGCATCTATGCTGATAATTCCGTTTTCGACCGCCGTAGCGGCCCAACAAAGTGATGGCGTGATATGGCAGCGCGGCACAGGCGCGGGCACAGTTGCTGCGCCAGCTGCGCAAATGCCTCAGGCCCCAACGGTGCAATATGACCCAAGCGAGGGCCAAGTACCCGCCGCCTTACAACGCTGGAAAATGCTGAGCGCTTCCGGCAGTTTCAGTTTTGGCGAATATGCCGCATTTCTGATGCGCTATCCCGATTGGCCAAATAGCGATGAGATGCGCAAGAACGCAGAACAGGCGATCAATCCCCTGTCCTTATCGCCCAGTCAGGTTGTGGCCTTTTTTGACCGCTTGCCTCCCCTCACCAACGCGGGGCGTGCGCGGTTCGCAATTGCGCTTCACGCATCGGGCGACACATCGCGCGCTGAAGCACAAGCGCGCGCGGCATGGCGCGGCGGTGCCCTTAACGATGACGACGAAGCACGTATGTTCCGCATCGCCGGTAAACATTTTACGTCCGCTGACCATGACGCCCGCGTTGACCGCTTGTTATGGTCGGGCTCAACCCGTGGCGCAGAACGCTGGATAGCCTACACCTCTCCACAACGTCGCCCCGCCTTTGTTGCGGCGCTCGCCACCCGCATGAAAGCCCCCGATGCCGATCAAAAGGTTCAGGACGCCGGATCACTGGCCAATAGTGAAGCGAGCCTAATCGCTGCCAGAGCAGACTCCATGCGGTCCTCCGGCAACAGCATCGGTGCGCGCGAATTGCTGGCGAACCGCGCCAATCTTGCTGCGCCGGTACCTGTTCTGAAGGACTGGTATCAATTGCTGCTGACCCATGCGCAGGCAGCCGCGAATGATGGTCAATATGACGTCGCGTACCGCATAGCCTCACGCGTTGACGACGCGATGCCGCGCGGCCTTGTCATGGTCGATCAAGATATCGCCACACGCGATCGCTATACCAGCCTGACATGGCTTGCTGGCATGACGGCGATGGAAAGGCTTGGCCGCCCTGGTGATGCCGTTGCGATGTTCGAACGTTATGCGTCCGCTGCGAAATCGGCGCAAACCCGA
>JBILOZ010000155.1:0-4298 GCA_044374245.1 Sphingorhabdus sp.
CGGGCAGGTTTTCGCGTTTATACACCCATGTAACGGGGAATTCAGTGCTTGGGCCCGTACGCATGCGCGCCTCTGGCTTAGAAATTGAGGCCCAATAAGGCGGCTTTTGTTGGGCCTGCCCGGCGGCAGACGCAGCACCAAAAAGCACAAGCGCCAATGCACCGCAACGCACGATCGAATTGTGTTGATTAACCATAATTTTTACCACCAGCTTCATTCTATACCGTAAGCGCGGCGCGCAGCGCAACCATCCTGTCTTGACCTTCTGATATATTCGGCTTTAGTCACTGCCATGCCCGAACTTAGCCGTATTGAACGTCCATCTGTCCGCGTCACCCGCACGCTTCTTCCTGCTGTTGAAAAGCGCATGGCGGAACTATTCGATGCGCGTTTCAATGCGGATGACACCCCCCTCACCCGCGATGCGCTTGTTGCCGCCATGGCGGACTGCGACGTGCTCGTGCCGACTGTCACGGACACCATTGATGCCAGCATCATCGCCGTTGCCCCGCCGCGCCTGAAACTGATTGCCAGCTATGGCGCCGGGGTTAATCACATCGATCTGGCCGCAGCGAAAGCCAAGGGCATCATGGTGACCAACACGCCCGGCGTGTTTACCGACGATACCGCTGACCTGACGATGGCGCTCATTCTGAACGTGCCCCGCCGGCTTGGCGAAGGACATCGTGCCATGCGCAATGGCGAATGGAGCGGCTGGAGCCCGACCGGCATGCTGGGTCACCGCATTGGTGGCAAGACGCTTGGCATCATCGGTCTTGGCCGCATTGGAGAGGCCGTAGCCATGCGCGCCAAGGCATTTGGCATGAATATCATTTACAACAAACGCAGCCGTTTGCCCGCCAGCGTTGAAGATGAACTGGGCGTCACATTCGAACCCGACATCGACCGGCTGGTGGCCCGTTCGGACATCATCACGCTGCACTGCCCGTTGACGGCAGACACAGACAAAATCATCAATGCCGAACGCATCGCGCACATGAAACCCAACGCGTATGTCATCAACAGTTCACGTGGTGAATTGATCGATGAAGACGCATTGATCGAGGCGCTGCAGAGTGGGCGTATCGCGGGCGCTGGGCTTGATGTGTACACGCACGAACCCGCCGTAGACTCGCGGTTCTTGAGCATACCCAACGCAGTGCTACTTCCGCATTTGGGCAGTGCGACAGTCGAGGGACGCGAAGCATCGGGCGAGCGCGTGATTACAAATATCCGCGTATGGGCCGACGGCCACCGACCGCCCGATCAGGTGCTTGAGGGCTGGCAATAAGCAATTTTCTTTCGATTGCGGTAAGTTAGCCGTAATTTTGTGCCTTGAGGCTTTGTTTCGCCGCGCCTAGAGACGTGGCAATTAAGCGGGCGGGGGAAATAATGATCCAGAAATTTGTGCAGTCAGCGCTGGTTTTAAGCGCAGTCATGTCAGCGCCAGCGATGGCACAGACCGGCATGGTCGCTATCCCTGAAACCAATAGCGGCGATAGCGCGTGGATATTGACCGCGTCGGCCCTCGTTCTGATGATGACGCTTCCTGGCCTTGCGCTTTTTTACGGCGGATTGGTTCGCGCCAAAAACTTCTTATCGGTCCTCGTTCAATGCGGCGCAATTGCCGCTATCGCCTCGGTGATCTGGATTGTCATTGGCTATAGCCTTGCATTTTCGGTCAACGGCAACGGCTTCATTGGCTCGCTTGAAAATGTCATGTTCAACGGCTTGCTCGATTCGGTCCGTGAGGGGCAGACGACAGGCGAGCTTGCCTTTGCGCTATTCCAGATGACATTTGCCATCATCACCCCTGCCCTTATCGTAGGTGCATGGGTTGAACGCGCCCGCTTTGGCTGGGTTGTAGCTTTCAGCGCCTTATGGTCGCTGCTGATTTATGTTCCCGTGACCCGCTGGGTTTGGGGCAGCGGCTTTCTGGCCGACCAAGGCGTCATTGATTTCGCCGGTGGCATTGTTGTGCACACCACGGCGGGTATTTCAGCGCTTGTTGTCGCGCTCATGCTTGGCAAGCGCATTGGCTTTCCCAGAACGCTTATGCTCCCGCATAGCCCAGCGCTGACAGTAGCCGGTGCAGGCCTCCTTTGGGTGGGCTGGTTTGGCTTCAACGGCGGATCGGCTTTGGCGGCAAATGACGCTGCCGCCAGCGCGATTATCAACACCCATGTCGGGGCTTCGGTGGCAGCGATTGTCTGGCTGATGATTGAACGTATCAAGGTCGGCAAGGCCACAGCCGTCGGCTTTGCAACGGGCGCAGTCGCTGGACTTGCCACGATCACACCGGCAGCAGGGGTGATCGGCCCCGGCGGCGCGATCATTCTCGGCATATTGGCAGGCGTCGTCTGCTTCTGGTTTGTTGGCCTTGTTAAAGGCACGCTGAAAATCGATGACTCGCTCGACGTTTTTGCCGTCCACGGTATCGGCGGGATACTTGGTTCCGTCCTGCTGGCGGTCTTTGCAAGCGAAGCGCTTGGCGGCGCTGGCTATGCCGAAGGTGCGGGCATGGCATCGCAATTGTGGGTTCAGGTGAAAGCCGTGGCCATCGTCGGCGCCTATTCAGCCGTGGTCACGCTGATCATCGGCTATCTCGTTTCGATGGTTGTGCCGATGCGTGTCAGCGAAGATCAAGAGCGTGACGGACTTGATATTTCAAGCCACGGCGAACGCGCTTGGGATTTGGATTAAGCCGTCCCTGACTTGGCCTAATCCGTCAGCGCATATGGCCTTGGCCCCGGTGGGGCCGCGCTGCAACGCCAAATTATGACATAATATAGCCCTTGGTCGCAACGCTACGCGACCGAGGGCTATTTTCGGTAATCTAACCTAGGGTCAATCGCCCGTCAGGATGCGGTCCATCAATTGCTGCACAGTCGGGACGAAACCGTTCGAATAGAACGGATCCTTGCCGAACAGATAGGCACTGTGCCCAGCGAACATCAGGTTTTCGTCGATGGGCGCACCGTGCGCGATGTTCTGCAATGCCTTTTGAATGCAGAAGCTGCGCGGATCGGCGAGACGACCCGTCGAATTATTGTCATGGTCTTTCCAAGACGAAAAACCGCAATGCGACAGACAGCCCATGCAATCCTTTTGGTCCTTGCGGATGACTTCGCCCGACGGCGGCGTCACAAAGACCAAAGTGTTGTCGGGCGTTTTCAAAGCGACCGTAAACCCGCGTGCATCCCATTCGCGAGCCTTCATCAGGTCCGCAGGCTTCACCCAGAAATTCTTGCCCTTCACGCCGACATCCAACTGCGCGGTATGTTCCGCATCGGCGGCCTGCACATAGGCAATCTGACGTTCTGAACGGGCCTGCAGCTCAAGCAGGAACGGATTGATCACCGCGCTTGAATAGAAACCTGTTGGCGAAAACTGATGCAAAAGCACGCCGTCTTCAGGAATTTTCGTCAGCGCGTCTTTCCAACCCTGTGGAATGGGGCTTTCCTGCGTGAGCAATGGCCGCGTACCCAGCTGAAATGCGATTTGCCCAAGCTCTGGATTATCAATCCAGTTGTTCCAGTCACGCAAGAACCATACGCCGCCCGCCATGACGATCGGCACGTCGTCCGAAATGCCCTCGACGCGCATGACATCGCGCAGCGCCTTTACGCGTGGATAGGGGTCTTCGGGGCTACGCGGGTCTTCCGCGTTGGAAAGGCCGTTATGGCCACCGGCCAACCATGGATCCTCGTACACCACCGCACCCAACCATTCGGGCACCTTGTGATAGGCGCGTTTCCACAATGCACGGAATGCACGTGCAGAGCTGACGATAGGCAGATAATATACGCCATATTGCGCCGCAATTTCGGAAAGCTTGTAAGGCATGCCCGCGCCACATGTGACGCCGGTAACCATACCCTTGGTCGCTTCCAATATGCCGTGCAAAATGCGCTGCGATCCGCCCATTTCCCACAGCACGTTGATATTGATGGCGCCTTTGCCATTGGCCATTTCATGCGCCAGGCGAACCTGCGCGATACCGCCACGGATGCCGTATTCCACCAGCTCTTCATGGCGTTCCGCGCGTGTTTTTCCGTGGAAAACCTGCGGGATCATCTCGCCATTTTCATCATAGCTGTCGGCATTAACCGCCGACACAGTGCCAATGCCACCGGCGGCAGCCCATGCGCCAGAACTTGCGTGATTGGTGGCGGCAACGCCCTTGCCACCTTCGACCAAAGGCCAAACTTCGCGGCCACCATAGATAATGGGTTTCAGACCCTTGAACACAATCACAACCCCCAATATTTATATCAAAAGCGCCGTTCAGCGTGCTC
>JBILOZ010000194.1:0-2625 GCA_044374245.1 Sphingorhabdus sp.
TTTTAGAGCTTGAGGCCCTTGAGCGCAGCCAATTGCAAGGCCAATGCTGACGGCGGCGCACTTGGCTTTGGTGCTGGCGGCGCGCGATCGGGCTTAGCCTTCGGCTTGGCCGACGCGTGCGGCTTTCTTTCTGCAGAAGCATGCGGCCTGCGCTGTTCGGGCGGACGGGGTTTGGGCAAGCCCACCCAACGCCAATGCGTCAGCACGACGGGCGCGGTTTCTTTTGGCGCGGATTGCTCTGGTGCGGCGGCGTCGGCGACTATTGCTTCAACTGCGGCTTCAGTTTCTGGCGCTGATTTTGCTTCGACTGGCGTGCTTTCTTCGACCACAGGGGTTAGGTCAGCCACCGCTTCAGCCGGACGGAAACCGGCGTCACGCATCAGTGCTTTCAAACCGGCCTCGCTGATACCCAGCGAGGTTGCAAAGGCCATGTCCATGCCAAAAACATTGTTCTGCCCGCGCGCTTCATGCGCTTTTTTGATCACGCGTTCGGCCAAATCGATACGCACATATTCATCACCAATCCGGCGATAGCCCGCATTTCTGGCCTCCGACGGGTTCGCAAAATTCCATGTTTTCAAATGCACCGCGCTTTCGGGTGGCAGCACTGGCATGGCGCGGCTGTCGCGTGCGGCAAACAAGGCGGCGCGCCATTTGGCTGCAGCGGGTTTCAATGCGGCGTGGTGATAAATATCGAGCGCGCCGAAAACGATCCCACCCTTGCGTGCAGCGCCGCGGGCTTCCTTGGGCAGCGCGGCGATGGCGTCGGCAAGATAATGCCGACCCGCAATCCCGCCTTCATCCGCAAGCCGAACAGCAAGCGCACGAACGTTGCCGTCGATATCGGCTTGCTGGGCCAAGTCGAGCAATCCGACAATCCCGCCCATCGCCTTTGCCAGCTGGCTTTCAATCCAGCTTTCAGCGCGCGTGACAATCTCGCGCAGGGCATCGCCTTCCAATCCGGCGACTGCCTTTACGGGCGTAAATGCAGGTTGAAGCAGCGTGCGGCCCTTGGTCAATGTGCCCAGAAGGTCATCCTTCCAGAAGATCGAAGGTTTACCCTCCCCATCGGCTGCGAGCGAGAATTCGCTATCCTCTGCCATAGATACGTCCTTTGCCTTTTGTCTCAAATGCGCTGCCAAATGTCGTTCGGCGGCAGCCAATAATAATTTACGGTCACCCGCTTTTGCCGCCGGGTCAACCCGAAAGGCAAATCCTTGTAAAGTCCCAATGTCCTCGCCATCGACAAGAACGCGATTATCCTGCTGGATTTCAACGGGTAACAGCCCAACATCGCCAGCACCTTTGCGCAGCAACATCGATGTGCGTTTATCGACAAACCGCTGACGCAGCGCATCGTGCAATGCATCCGATAATTTTTCTTCGAGCGCGCGCGCGCGTTCGGCCATTGCCGGGGGGTTGGCCAGCCAATCGTTCCGGTGCGCGATATAGGTCCATGTCCGCACCGCTGCGATTCGGGCGGACAGCGTGTCGACGTCGCCTTGAATATTATCCAGCCGCGCCAGCTCATTTGCGTAGATGCCGTGCGGAATGACGCGCTCACCCTGCCCCAGATATTGCCATAAGGACGCGACAAAGCGGCTATGATGTTCCTCACCCATTTGCCGGAAATCGGGCAAGCAGGCCACTTCCCACAACCGGGCAACATCAACCGGGTGCCGGATCAGCGATTTCACGTCAGGCATTTCGGCCAGCCGCTTCAGCACCAGCAAGTCGATGACCTTGGGCGCGGGCAACAGGCCCGGTCGGCCCGGCTTTTTCTCAAGATCCGCGATCAGCGTCGCAATGTCGTTAAATCGTGGCTTTGCCTCGCGCCAAAATAGCCAGTCCAGCCTTGGGAAACTGTGCCCTTCAATCGCCAGCACTTCTTCGGGGGTAAACTCGCTGCCTTCGCCCGCGAGCGTGCCAAAGCTTCCGTCACGTTGGTGTCGCCCGGCCCGCCCCGCAATTTGCGCCATTTCGGCGACGGTCAACCTGCGTCTGCGCGAACCGTCGAATTTCGACAGGCTGACAAAGGCGACATGCGCGACATCAAGGTTCAGCCCCATACCAATCGCATCGGTGGCCACGAGATAATCGACCTCGCCCGACTGGAACATCGCCACTTGCGCGTTGCGGGTGCGCGGCGACAAGGCGCCCATGACAACCGCAGCACCGCCCCGCATCCGGCGTAATGTTTCGGCGACTGCATACACCTGCTCAATCGAAAACGCGACGATGGCAGAGCGTTTGGGCAGGCGGGACAGCTTCTTTGCGCCGGCATAGCTTAATGTGGAAAAGCGCGGGCGAGAGATGATCTCCGCATCGGGCAGCAGCGACCGGATGATCGGGCGCAGGCTTTCCGAACCCAAGATCATCGTTTCCTCACGCCCGCGGGCATGCAAGATGCGGTCTGTAAAAATATGCCCGCGTTCGGGGTCCGCCCCCAATTGCGCTTCGTCAATCGCGACGAAGGCAAATTCCCGGTGGATCGGCATGCTTTCGACGGTGCAGCAATACCAGCGCGCCTGCGGTGGCTCAATCCGCTCTTCGCCCGTAATCAGCGCGACATTTTGCGCGCCCTTAATCGCCACCAGCCGGTCATAGATTTCCCGCGCCAGCAAC
>JBILOZ010000051.1:0-12993 GCA_044374245.1 Sphingorhabdus sp.
GGTCTTGCCGGTGTTCGTTGGACCTAAAATGGCCGTGAGGGCTGAACGGACTGGAGGCAAAAGTTTAGGTGGCTGTCAATTCTGCGGCGAGTTCTTTCAAGGGAACTTCGGTATTTGCCAATTGTTCAGCGGAAGGCGACAAGCCCTCTGTCACAAAGGCGCGGCCCTGCACATAATCCTTGGTCGCGTTCACACAATCGAGGGCGATGACACGGCCCGATTTCAAATAGATGAGCGAAAAGCTGCGTGCGTCCAAATCGCCGCGCAACACCGTCGTGTCATAACCAGCGCTGATGCCAACGGTTTGCAGCCTTAAGTCATATTGGTTTGACCAGAACCACGGCACCGCATGATATTCGGTCAGCGCGCCCATTACGCTTTTCGCCACTGCATTGGCCATGTCATTGGCATTCTGCACCGATTCCACGCGCATGATATTGCCGCCAGCAAAGCTGTTGGCATGGGCCGCGCAGTCCCCAATGGCAAAGATATCTGGCAAGGACGTCCGGCAATAAGCGTCAACGTCAACACCAGCGCCGCCCGCGGCACCCGCCGTCAATAAAGGCGCAACCGACGGGATGATGCCAATGCCAACGATAACCATTTGCGCGGGGATAACTTCGTCATCGGCCAAACGCACGCCGGTGGCGACGTCGTCGCCTTCAATCGCCGCAATGCCGACGTTCAAACGCAGATCGACGCCATGGCTGCGATGTTCGGATTCATAAAAGCGTGACAGCGGTTCACCAGCAACACGCGCAAGCACGCGATCCATCGCCTCCAGCACAGTCACTTTCTTACCCATTTTACGCAGCACCGCTGCGGCCTCAAGCCCGATATAGCCGCCGCCGACAATCACAACGCCCGCGACATCATCCAGGCCTTCGACCATGTGATCCACATCGGCCCGGGTCCTGACAACATGCACACCGCGCAGGTCGCCCCCCGTGACCGGCAATTGCCGCGGGTCGCCGCCTGTGGCCCAGATCATATGGCCGTAAGAGATGACTGTGCCGTCAGACGTCGTGACGGAATGCGCGGCAGCATCAACCGCCTCCACCCGCTGGCCAAGCAGCATATCCACCGAACGCTCCGCCCAAAACGCAGCAGGCCGGATCATGATGCGTTCAAACGCCTTGTCGCCCGCGAAATAGTCCTTGGACAATGGTGGCCGCTCATAAGGATATTCAGGCTCGGCATTGACGATAGCGATGCTGCCTTCGAATTTTGCCTGCCGCAATGCGATGGCCGCTTGCGCACCGCCATGGCCGCCACCGACGATGAGAATGTCATAATGCATCGTTAAAGATTCGCTCGTTAGGAAAATATCAAAAGTGCGGTAAGCAAAAGGTCAGCAACTGGCTAGTCCCATGCTTGCGGCACTATCAAATAAATGGCAGAGGATGGCGATGACTTTAGACTTTGCTCTCGGCGAAAATGCCGACATGATCCGCGATACCACCAAGCGCTTTGCGACGGAAAAAATCGCGCCCTTGGCCACCAAAATCGATGCTGATGACTGGTTTCCACGGGAAGAACTGTGGCCCGCCATGGGTGCGCTTGGGCTTCATGGCCTGACGGTTGCGCAAGAAGATGGCGGCCTTGGCCTTGGCTATTTGGAACATGTTGTCGCCGTTGAGGAAGTCAGCCGGGCGTCTGCATCCATTGGACTGTCTTATGGCGCGCACTCCAATCTGTGCGTCAACCAGATTGCGCGCTGGGCCTCGCCCGAGCAAAAGGCGAAATATCTGCCCAAGCTGATTTCGGGCGAACATGTCGGCAGTTTGGCGATGTCCGAAACCGGCGCAGGTTCGGACGTTGTGTCGATGAAGCTGAAGGCCGAAGCGGTTCAGGGCGGTTACATATTGAACGGCACGAAATTCTGGATCACCAATGCGCCTTATGCAGACACATTGGTTGTTTATGCCAAGACCGCGCCTGAGGCTGCGTCGCGCGGCATCACCGCCTTTTTGATTGAGAAAGGCATGGAGGGTTTTTCCATTGGCCAGAAAATCGACAAGGTCGGGATGCGCGGATCGCCCACGGCGGAGCTGGTGTTCAACGACTGTTTCGTATCCGAAGAACAGATGATGGGCCCGTTGCATGGCGGTGTGGGCGTGCTGATGTCGGGCCTTGATTATGAACGTGTCGTCCTCGCCGGGCTTCAGCTTGGCGTGATGCAGGCCTGCCTCGACGTCGTCTTGCCCTATGTCCGCGAACGCAAGCAATTCGGCAAACCCATCGGCAGTTTCCAACTGATGCAGGCGAAGATTGCCGACATGTATGTCGCGCTCAATTCTGCGCGCAGCTATGTCTACAATGTCGCGCGGGCATGCGACGCGGGACAGACCACCCGCTTTGACGCAGCAGGCGCGATCCTGTTGGCCAGCGAAAACGCCGTAAAGGTTGCGGGCGAGGCCATTCAGGCATTGGGCGGCGCTGGCTATACCAAGGATTGGCCGGTCGAGCGTTACTGGCGCGATGCCAAATTGCTCGACATTGGTGCGGGAACAAACGAAATTCGCCGGATGTTGATTGGCCGGGAGCTGATCGGAGCGGCGTGAGCAAGAGATGACGCAGGAGTCCGCAGAATGAGCCGTCCGGTATTGGGTGTCATCGCGTGTAACCGAATGGTCGGCAGCGAAGTCGCCCAAGCTGTGATGAACCGCTATATCCGCGCGGCCATGACCTATGCCGATGTGGCGGCCTTAATCATCCCATCGTTGCCCGATCTAATGACCGCCGCTGAAGTCGCGCCACGGATAGACGGCATATTGCTGACCGGCAGCCCGTCAAATGTCGCAACGCGGCTTTATGGCGACGAAGGCGGCGACGGTCCCTTCGACGACGGCCGCGACGAGATTGCGATGTCCATGGTCGATCGCATGATTGACGGGCGCAAGCCCGTCTTTGGCATTTGCCGCGGCTTTCAAGAAATCAATGTCGCCTTGGGCGGAACCTTGCGCCGTGACACGAGCGCGAACGATACACTGATCCGCCACCATGCACCCGATGATGTCGATTTCGACGCCATGTTTGACCACCGCCATCCGGTTGAACTTGCGGACGGTGGCATGCTGTCCAATGCCTATGCCAAAGGCGCTTTGGACGTAAATTCGGTGCATTTTCAAGGTATCTGCACGCTCGCGGATGGGCTGACGGTTGAGGCGCGCGCACCCGATGGACTGATCGAGGCCTATAGCGCCCGACCCAATGGCGCCCCCTTGCTTGCGGTCCAGTGGCACCCCGAATGGGGCACAGAAAATGACGCAGATTCGCAAACCTATTTCCACCTTTTGGGAAAGGCGTTAAGAGGTAATCTGTGAACACAACCGTGACCCGTTATAACCGCTATCAAGCACGGATAGGCTTTTCGCCATAATTTCTTTTTGAGTCACGCAGAGGCGCAGAGGACGCAGAGTTTTTAACCTGCAATCACTGCCAAACTCTGCGTTCTCTGCGCCTCTGCGTGAATTTTCAAAAAGGATAAACCCTATGCCCCGCAATTACGACATCGCCGAACTTCGCCGTTTAGACATCGCCCACCATTTGCCCGCGCAAGCCGACTGGCAGGAAATCGAAGACCTGGGCGGCAGCCGCATCATCACTCATGCTGAAGGCTGCTATATCCATGATGGCGACGGCAATCGCATTTTGGACGGGATGGCTGGCCTATGGTGTGTCAACGCGGGCTATGGCCGCGATGAGCTTGCTGAGGTTGCGCGCGAACAAATGCTTGAGCTGCCATATTATAACAGTTTCTTCAAAACCGCGAACGCACCTGCCATCTTGCTGGCCGAAAAGATTGCGGGCCTGACAGGTGGCCGCTTGCCGCATGTATTTTTCAACAGCTCCGGTTCCGAAGCCAATGACACGATATTACGGATGGTGCGCCATTATTGGCAAGTGAAGGGCGAACATAGCCGCACCATCGTCATCAGCCGCCACAATGCCTATCATGGTTCCACCGTGGCGGGCGTCAGCATGGGCGGAATGAAGGTCATGCACGGCCAAGGCTTCCCTGCCCCCGGCGTCTTGCCGATGGCGGGCATTGAGCATGTCCGCCAGCCTTATTGGTACAATGAAGGCCGCGACAGGACGCCCGAAGATTTCGGCACAGCATGCGCGCAAGCCATTGAGGACAAGATATTAGAAGTAGGCCCGGAAAATGTCGCCGCCTTCATTGGTGAGCCTTTCCAGGGCGCAGGCGGCGTCATCATTCCGCCGGCCAATTACTGGCCACAGGTGGAAGCAATCTGCCGCAAATATGGCATATTGTTGGTCTGTGATGAGGTTATCTGCGGCTTTGGCCGGACGGGCAATATTTGGGGCCATGAAACCGTTGGCGTAAAGCCCGATATCATCGCCATGGCCAAGGGGCTGTCGTCGGGTTACATGCCGATTTCCGCTGTCGCCGTGAGCGCGGAGATCGTCCAGGTCATCAAAACCGGCGGCGATTTCGTCCATGGCTATACCTATTCGGGCCACCCCGTCGCATCGGCTGTTGCCTTGCGCAATATCGAGATCATGGAGCGCGAGGGACTGTTTGAGAAAGTCCGGAACGAAACTGGCCCCTATCTTGCCGAAAAGCTGGCGACACTGAGCGACCACCCTCTGGTCGGTGAAGCCCGCTCGGTTGGCTTGCTGGGCGCGGTCGAGGTTGTTGCCGACAAGGCCACTGGCGCGCGTTTCGGCGGCGCTGAAGGCACGGCAGGACCATTGGTGCGCGATATCTGCATCCGCAACGGCCTGATGGTGCGCGGCATCCGCGACAGCATCGTGATGTGCCCGCCACTGATTATCACGCCGTCGCAGATCGACGATTTGATTGGCATCATTCGCACGTCACTGGATGAAGCCGAACCGAAGTTGCGCGCGATCGGCTAGGTTATTTCTTCATCCCACTCCCGTCATGCTGAACTTGTTTCAGCATCTTACTTTCAGCGACGAATAAGTAAGACCCTGAAACAAGTTTAGGGTGACGGATCTGGGTGATTAGAGCGGCGGCCTCTTCACGCTAGACAAACCACATCCAATGCTTACCTAGGATCCCATGAAATCCACAATGCTTCAGCGCGCCCTCACGGCTGCCGTCACCCCTGCCCTGCTTCTTCAATTTGCACCTGCACATGCGGCGGCCCCTGTTGCAGCAAAGCCCAAGCCACCTGTTCTCACATGTACGACCACGACACCAGAAGGCCTGTCCTATACAGTGATCAAGGCCGGCAAAGGCGAACGCCCGAACGCTGAATCGCGCGTGATGGTCAATTATAAGGGCATGCTGACCGCTGACGGCACCGAGTTTGATTCCGGGCAGAATGCACAGTTTCCCGTTGGCGGCGTTATTCCCGGTTTTGCGCAGGGTCTGCAATTGATGCAGGCTGGCGGCAGCTACCGCCTCTGCATCCCGTCAAAGCTTGGCTATGGCGATGCAGGCACGGGCCCCATCCCGGCCAATGCGGATCTGGTGTTCGAAGTCGATTTGCTGTCCTTCAAAAACCCAGCGCCAAAGCCCATCATTCCAGTGGCAGAACGCAGTTGTTCCAAAACCACGGCAAGCGGTCTAGGCTTCGACCTTATCAAAGCCGGCGCGGGCAAGAGCGCGGCCGATAGCGACATGGCGCTTGTCGACTTCACCGTTTTTGACGCCAGCACCGGCGTCGTGCAGCAGCAGCGCGAATGGGAAAAAATTCCGTTGAGCCAGGCATCGCCCGTGTTTGGCGAGGGCCTGAAAATGATGCAGACAGGATCAACCTATCGTTTCTGCATGCCCAAGGCCGCGGACTCCGGTCCCGAAAGCAACATCATCGTGACGTTATTGGATGTCCGGCCTGCGCCAACCGCTGACAATTAAGGCGGCGGCGAAGGACGGGCTTTGCGTCTAGCTTAACAGAACCACGGGGCTGTCCGCACGCCAGTGCATGCTCACCTTGTCATCCCATGTGAAATCCTCTTGATCATGGCGTGACAGATTTGGGCGGCTGACGCGGATCATCTGTCCGCCCTCAAGCTGGATTTCATACAGCGTGATATCGCCGAGATAGCTCATGCCCTTAATCGTCCCGCGCGCGAGGTTGTGGCCATCGGGTGCGTCTTGGGCGGCTGCGCGAACGGCTTTGCCTTCGCCGGGCACATGCAGGTAAATCTTTTCCGGACGCAGCGCGACCCAGACGTCGGCGCCATGCGGTCCGGTGACACCATGATTGAGGTAAATTTTGCCAAGGCCGGGGCAATCAACGGCTGCCTTGTCCGGCTCGTCCAGCGTCAACTTGCCCTCAAAAATGTTCACGGACCCCACGAAATCGGCAACGAACCGGTTTGCGGGATATTCATACAGGTCTGCAGGCGGCGCGAGCTGCGCAACTTCGCCTTTGTTGATGACGGCAACCCGGCTTGCCATCGACAATGCCTCATCCTGATCATGCGTGACCGTGACAAAGGTAATACCGACCTTGTCCTGCAGATCAGCCAATTCAAACTGCATTTGCGCGCGCAATTTGGCGTCCAGCGCCGACAAGGGCTCGTCGAGCAACAGCACCTTTGGCCGCATCACTAGGCTGCGCGCGAGGGCAACGCGCTGGCGCTGCCCGCCCGACATCTGGTCAGGCATCCGGTCTTCAAATCCGCCCAGTTTTACCAGCTCAAGCGCCTCAGCAACGCGGTCACGAATTTCGCCCTTTGATACGCCGGATATGCGCAGGCCATAGCCGACATTGTCGGTGACGTTCATGTGCGGAAAAACGGCGTAGCTTTGGAACACCATGTTCACCGGCCGCTTGTTCGGCGGCACAAGGCTCATATCCTGCCCGTCGATAATGATCTGCCCCTCGGTCGGCATTTCAAAGCCGGCGATCATCCGCAGCAACGTGGTTTTGCCGCAGCCGGACGGTCCCAACAGCACGAAGAATTCGCCGGCGAGAATATCCAGACTGATATTGTCGACAGCGGTCACCTTGCCAAAGCGTTTGGACACATTGCGGATTTGAATGATGGGCTGTTTGGCTTGGGTCATAAGCATGATCTCTAATGGGTTTCCGCAATGCCCTTCACGCCCTGCAGTTTGAGCGCGATGAAGGTCAGGATGACAGTAAGGAGGATGAGGATTGTCGACGCGGCATTCACCTCTGGCGTGACCGAGAAACGGACCATCGAATATACCTTCACCGGGAAGGTAATCGTGTCCGGACCACTGGTGAAAAAGGTGATGACGAAATCATCAAGGCTGAGCGTGAAAGCCAAAAGCGCGCCCGCCACCAACGCCGGCCGTATATGCGGCAGCAGGACATCGCGAAACGCCTGCCATTCCGTCGCGCCAAGGTCTTTTGCGGCCTCTTCCTCTTCCTTGTTAAAACTTGCCAGCCGCGCACGCACAACCATGGCAACGAACGGGAAGCAAAACGTAATATGCGCAATCGTGATCGCGGAAAGATTGAGCGGCCATGGCAAATCGGTGGGCCAGTCGACTTTCGCAAAAAAGATCAGAAACGCGACGCCCAAACAAATCTCAGGAACAATAATCGGCAGGGACATGGTCCCTTCGACCAGCCCCTTGAACGGAAACCGGAACCGCCAGAGCGCAACCGCCGCAAGCGCGCCAATCACAAGGCTGACGATCGTAGCAAGCGCCGCGATGGTAAGCGAGTTGACCAACGCCTCTACCAGACTGTCGTTGTTCAGCGCTTTCTCATAATATTTGAGGGTAAAACCCTTCCACACGACATTGCGCTTACTGTCGTTAAAACTGAAGATCATCAATAGGATGAGCGGCGCGTATAGAAACAGCATGGTCAATCCGACCCAACTGCGCATCCACAGCTTTCTGGTATATTCCAACGGCGCGATGGGGGTGCGATTGAACATCCTCACGCCGCCTTCACTTTGTTCGCACGCATCGATTGGAACGCGATCAGAATGAACATTGCGTAGATCAGCAGGAACGAGAGCGCCGCGCCAAATGGCCAGTCATTCGCGCGCTTGAATTGCCGTTCGATAACATTGGCGATCATCTGGCTGTCTGTACCGCCCATCAAGTCAGGGGTGAGATAGGCGCCAAGTGCAGGGATCAAGGTAATCATCACGCCCGCGACAATGCCCGGCGCGGCAAGCGGAACCACGATCTGCATAAAGGTTTTGAAATGCCCTGCGCCCAAGTCGAGGCTAGCCTCAATCAGGCTTTTGTCCAGCCGGTCGAGCGCGGAATAGAGCGGCAAGACCATGAAAGGCAGATGGACATAGACCAGCCCAAGCACGACCGCGAAATTATTGTAGAGCAACTGCACGGGCGTCCACGCCTCAAGCGGCTGCATGCCGACAAGCGTACGCAGCCAACTTGCGCCTTCCCACAATCCGGCCAAGCCCTTGTTCATATATCCGTTGGTGCCCATCAGCGCCATCAACGCATAAGTGCGGATCAACAGATTGGTCCAAAAGGGCAGCATGATGCCAAGCAACAGCCATGGCCGCCATTTCGGCGCGGCGAAGGTAATCGCCATGGCCACCGGAAAGCCGATGATGAGGCACAAGAGCGTGGTGAGCGCCGCGACCGCAAAGCTTTTCAGGAAAATCGATACATACAGCCACTCGGTCGCGCGCTTGTAATTGTCGAGCGTGCCCGAAATTTCAATGTCGGCAGGCCCGGCATTCTGCCCAAAGCTGTACAGCCAAACAATGGCCATGGGCGCCACAAAAAACAGGGCAAGCCAGAATACCGGCGCCGTCACAACGGCGGCAAATGGTTTCTTCTGGCTTTTCCAGTCTTGTAGCGCCCCCGACATATTTTAGGCGGCCCGCACGCGGGTGAACGCCTCCTCATATTTTGGCTGAAGCTCTGGATTGAACTTTGCATATTCGCATTTCGCCAAAACATCTGCCGGCGGGAAAATGACCGGATTGTTCTTGTACGCATCGGGCATCAGCGCCTTTGCGGCGTCATTTGGCGTTGGGTACAAAATCGTTTCGGTGATCTTCTTGCCGGCTTCGGCATCGAGCAAATAATTGATGAATGCGTGGGCATTTTTCGGATGCGGCGCGCCCTTGGGAATGCACAGATTGTCGGAGTTCAGCTGGCTGCCCTCTTTGGGAATCACAAAACCAATGTCGGAATCTTCGACCATCGCCTGCGCAATGTCGCCATTATATTCGAGCACCACATCGACTTCGCCCTTAAGCAACAAGTCCTGACCATTGTCTTCGTGGAAGGCTTTGATGTTCGGCTTTTGCTTGATCATCATGGCTTCGATGGCCTTCAAATCGGCATCGGTGAGGGCGTTGACTGACTTGCCCATATATTTGCCATAAAGCCGGAACATGTCGCCCGCCTCGGACAGCACCGCGATGCGGCCTTTATACTCATCGCTGTCGAACAGCACTTTCCAGCTGTCCGGCACAGCCTTCACCTTGGACTTGCGATAGCCAATGCCAAGCGCCAGCCAGGTGTATGGCATCGAATATTTGCGGGCCGGATCATAGGGGACATCCTGATAATCTTTGGCGACATTTTTGAAGTTCGGAATTTGCGCCTGATCAAGCGGCATCAGCATATCGGCCGCGGCCATACGCTCCACAAAATCGTTGGATGGGACGATAACGTCATAGCCCGGGTTTCCGGCGCGCAGCTTCGCGAACAGTTCGTCATTGCTGGCGAACAGCGTCATGTTGACGTCTACGCCAGCGCTGTCCTTGTAATCCTCTAACGTGGTTTCACCGATATAGGTGTCCCAATTGTAGAAGTTCAGCTTTGCCTCTTCGCCATTGGCCAGCTTCTTCGCTTCCTTCTCACCGCAGCCAGCAAGCGCGCCGGTCAGCGAGAAACCAACGGCGGCAACGCCCATCCCTTTTAGCATGGCCCGGCGGTTGCTGCCCGCGTGTAAAAATGTCTTAAAGTCCATGATTAATCTCCAGCAGAAGCATATCGTAACGTGCGCATGCTGGACTATTAATGGGACTTAGAAAAGACCCTTTTTTCCGCGTGTTGCGGCGCAATTTTATTACGATTTAACGCAATTATTGTGCACCGCAACATAACGCCTCATTTAGCGCTTTTTCGCGTCAGCATCGACCGCAGCTTGGACCGCCTTGTAGAACGCTTCGCGTCCTGCA
The DNA here is from genome assembly GCA_044374245.1 of Sphingorhabdus sp. GTDB lineage: Bacteria > Pseudomonadota > Alphaproteobacteria > Sphingomonadales > Sphingomonadaceae > Sphingorhabdus_B. Next base: position 10,099 of record JBILOZ010000051.1, read on the forward strand.
CCCACGGTGTCGGGATCCGTCGCCTTTGGCCAATTGCTGTTGGACGCGATGATCAGCTTCCGCTTGGGATCAATGAAGATGCCCTGCCCGAAAATACCTTGGGCAGCATAGCTGCCGTCATCATAGGTCCACCATTGATAGCCATAGCCCCTGCCCGCCATACCGATGTCGGCATGTTTGACTGTTGCAGATGCCAACCAGTTATCCGGCCATATGCTCTGCCCGTTTATCTTAGCACCGCCCAAAACGAACAAGCCAAAACGGGCATAGTCACGGGTCGACGCCTGAATGCAGCAGCCGCTGATTTCATGCCCGGTTGAACCCAAAAGCCAGCTTGCGTCTTGTTCCATGCCATAAGGTGCCCAGACTTTTTCCGACAGATAATCAGACAGCTTTTTCTTGGTGGCCGAACTGACCAATACGCCGATCAGGTTGGTTTCGCCGGTCTTATAGACCCACTTCGTTCCGGCGGGCGCTTCACGCGGTAAATTGCGCATATAGCTGACCGTCACATCCATGCCCTTTTCGGGCTTGTGCAGGTTGAACAATGCGACGTCGGATTTGGGATCGGCATAATCCTCGTTCCATCGAACGCCCGACGTCATCGTCAGCAGCTGCGCAATCGTCACGTCGTCATAGGCAGAACCCTTAAGGTCGGGAATATAGGCCGAGACCATGTCGTCGACGCTTTTGATATAGCCATCCTTGATGGCGGCACCGACCAATGTTGAGGTGAAGGACTTTGCGACGGAAAAGCTTGTCCACTTGCCCTGTGCGTCAAAATCGAGACCGTATTTTTCAACACGGATCTTGCCATCTTGGACAATGACGAGGCCAGCCGTTCGCTGCGCCTTCATATAAGCATCAACATCCATATCAATGGTCAGCGGTTCGCCCTTGGGCATGGGATAGACCGTATCACCCGCTTTGATGATGTTTGATTTCGCCAATATGGGAATGCGGTCCAATGCGCGGAAACCGGCGTCGCGCTGCTCAACGGTCCAGAACAGCACGTTAGCGTCCGTCGGCAGGTGAGAGATGAGCGCTTTCATATCCTTGTCCGCGCTGGCCCAGAAACCGCCAGCCGCAGCCGCGATCACAATAATTATACCGAGTATCCATTTTTTCATCTTGCTCCCCCAGTGGTTATTTTTTGAGCAACGTTATTTCCGCCGCCCCTGAATCTACCTTCGCAATACATCAGATAATAGCGCGAAAGCGAAATGAATTTATCGTCACATCCATCGGGCAGCGCATCTCTTTACAATGCCCCACAGCAAAACATGACATATTGCCGATAGCAGACATTGCGAAAGCCATAGCTGCGCCTTATGTATGTAACACACGCCGGTTAAACGGCTGAAATCTGGGCGACAGCCCGTTGGAGGAGCTCTTTCGATGCGTAACCAAGTTGTAAAATCTTTGCTATTAACCACTGCGGCCCTCTCTCTTGCAAGCTGCGGCATCAACAGCGTTCCGACCGCTGAAGAAAATGCCAAGGCAAAATGGGCCGACGTTCAGGCCGCGTTTCAAGAGCGCGCTAACCTCATTCCCAACCTGGCAAATATCGTCAAAGGCGCAGCTGCGCAGGAAAACAAAACCTTGACCGAAGTCATCGCGGCGCGCGCGCGTGCGACATCGCCCAATATTCAGGTCAATCCTGATGATCTGGCCAACCCGGCCAAGATGGCCGCTTTTCAGGCTGCGCAAAACCAATTGTCGGGCAGCCTCTCACGCCTGCTCGTATCGGTTGAGCAATATCCGCAGTTGAAGAGCCAAGAAGGCTATTTGAAATTGCAGGATCAGCTTGAAGGTCAGGAAAACCGCGTGCGCATCACCTTGCGCGATTATAACGAGGCTGTGCGCGGGTATAACACCACCATCCGCACTTTCCCCGATATCATCGGCGCAAAAATCATTCACGGCGCGCAACCGATGATTCCATATCAAGCCACCACGCAAGGCGCTGAGTCCGCACCTAAGCTCGATATGGCGCCCGCAACTTAACCCCTGCTGGGAATACACACATGAAAAAGGCCCTTGGCCTGCTCACAGCGCTGCTTTTGGCCTTAACCGGTCAGGCAGCGCTTGCGCAAAACTTCCCCACGCTTTCGGGCCGTGTTGTCGATCAGGCAAATCTGCTCGATCCGCAGCAAGAGGCGGCGTTGAACGCCAAGTTGCAAGGGCTGGAAACGCGCACCAAGCGGCAGTTGGTTGTGGCCACATTGAGCACCCTCGAAGGCTATGAAATATCCGATTATGGATATCGGCTTGGCCGCCAATGGGCACTTGGGCAGGATGGCAAAGGCGAGACCGAAAAAGACAATGGCGCCATCCTGATCATCGCGCCCAACGAACGCAAAATGCGGATCGAGGTGGGCTATGGTCTTGAACCTGTCCTGACCGACGGCCTGTCATCGACCATCATTCGCAACGACATCACCCCACTTTTCAAGGCGGGCGATTTTGCCGGTGGTATTAACGCAGGCGTCGACCGCATCGTCACGCAGCTTGAGTTGCCGGCCGACGAAGCCGCCAAAATTGCGCAAGCGGCGCAGCGACGTCAGGGCAAGGGCGAAGGCATACCGTTCGGCGCGATTATCTTCATTCTGTTCATGATCTTCTTTGTATTTCTGCCCATGATCCGATCGACGAACGGTGGCGGGCGCAAGCACCGGCGCGGCGGCATGGCTCCGGTCATTATCTGGGGCGGTGGCGGATCATCCTGGGGCGGCGGTGGAGGCGGCTTTGGTGGTGGCTTCGGCGGCGGTTTTGGCGGAGGCGGCGGCAGCTTCGGCGGCGGCGGTGCTTCGGGTGGTTGGTAGAAAGTATCGTTATGGCCTTAACTAAAATTAGCCGGATGACCGAAGCCGACCACGCGTTGGTAACGGCGGC
>JBILOZ010000156.1:0-4241 GCA_044374245.1 Sphingorhabdus sp.
GCGGACGACTGTTCATAGCTGCCCGGCAGTTCAAGCACATTGCCCTTGATGGTCTTTTCCAGTTCTTCCGCAGTGACCGGCTTTGCACCATTAAAGTCCTTTAACTGGTCCATCAAAACCTTGACCGATGGTCCTGTCTGGTTGGTTTGGACTGGCGCAAACATGTAAAATGGCACGCGGTCTTCGGCGCCATTGACTTGGCTACGCACCCCATAAGACCAACCCTTGGTTTCGCGCAGGTCCATATTGATACGCGACAGGAAGTCACCGCCGAAAACCTCGTTCGCTGCGCGCAGGGTCAGCAAATCGTCCGATCCCTTTGCATCCAGCACGACGCCGCCAAGGAGCAGTGACTGCGGCGCATTTGGCCGGTCAATCAGCAGAATCTTGGATTGCGGCGCAGGGATGGCCGCAGAGAAATTCTTCGCCGGTGCAGCCGCCGCTGTTGGCTTCCATTTGCCAAAGCGCTGCTCCAACATCGGCGTGATTTCCTTCAGCGTGGTATCGCCAACGACAAAGATTTCTGCTTTTGCCGGATGTATCCATGACTGGTGGAAATTGGCGACATCGGCACGCGTGATGGTTGCCACCGTTTCGGCATAGCCGCTACCCGTTTGCGGCCCGCCATAAGGATGTGCATTTCCGTACAGCAATGGCGGCATGCGGCGCACGGCAATGCCCTGCGGCTGGTTGTTTTCCGCCTTGATCCGCGTCAGTTGCTGAATGCGGACGCGCTCCAGCTCATTGGTTGCGAAAGCCGGATTTTTAATCACATCGGCCAAAAGGTCGAGCGACAGACCCAAATTTGGCTTTACCGCACGCAGGCTTGCAACCGTCCGGTCAAGCGACGATCCGACATTGACGTCAGCGCCCAATTTCTCTTCGGTTTCCGCAAGCTTGGTCGATGTGAGGGTCTGTGTACCTTCCAACATCATGGTCGACATCATCGACGCGATACCGCGCTTGTCTGCAGGATCAGCCGCATAGCCCGCGTTGAAACTGACCGCGACACGGACCGTTGGTACGGCGGCCCGCCGTGCGAAGAAAACCTTGATACCATTGCCAAGCGTTGTTTCCTCAACGGTCGGGAAATCCAGCGATGGCGTTCCGGTTGGCTCGGGGAATTTGCTGCGGTCTTGAAACGCCAAAGGCGCAGACACAAGCGTATCTTCGGTTCCGGGGGGCGCGTAAAAAGCAGGCGATGTCAGCGTGCCGGTGCGGCTGCCCGAACCTGCGGCCACTTCCTTATACACCTCACGCTCGCCTGGCTCGACGCGAATTTCGAGCACGGGGCGGGTAAGCCATTTTTGCATCGCCGCCTTTACAGCTTCGGGCTTTGTCGTGGCGAGACGCTCCAACTCTTTCTTGTAGAAATTCGAGTCGCCCACATAAAGCTGACCTTCGGCAAGCGCGACGGCCTTTCCGCCGAATCCGCCAACCTGTTCAAGGCCATCGATTTGCTGGGCAATGTTGCTGGCGGCGACGCGCTGCACTTCCTCAGCGGTTGGGCCCGTGGCGATGTAATCGGCCAATATTTCATCCAGCCGCTTGGCAACCGCATCGGCATCACCGCCGGGCTTCACATCCGCTTGAATGTTAATCAGGCTGCCGTGCATGAACGGGATCAGATATGCCGAAACGCCCACGACACTTTGTTCCTGACGCACAAGGATATTGTCCAGACGTGAGCTGGACAGGCCACCAAGCGCGCTCATACCAATGTACAGCGCATTTGCATCAGGGTCGGCCAATCCCGGCACCACCCAGTTGCGATAAATACGTGTGGTCGGAACCTTGTCCTTCATCACGATTTTAACCGGCTTTTCCAGCGTGGGCACAGGCGCGTTGACGGGCGCGACATCTTTGCCGCGCTTAATGCTGCCGAACCATTTTTCAACGAGCGGTTTGGCTTGCGCGGCGTTGATATCGCCCGCCAGCACGAGCACCGCATTATTTGGGCCATAATGGTCAATGAACCAATTTTTCATGTCATCCAGCGACGCCGCTGACAGGTCTTCCAAGCTGCCAATGGTGTCATGATGATAAGGGTGGCCAACGGGGAACAAGGTTTCCGAACGCTTGTAATCGACCAGTCCAAATGGCTGGTTGTCGCCCTGACGCTTTTCATTCGAAACAACGCCGATCTGGTTGTCGAGCTTTTCCTTGGAAACAGCATTGAGCAAATAGCCCATGCGGTCGCTTTCGAGGAATAACGCTGATTCCAGCGCCGTCGTCGGCACGGTCTGGAAATAGTTTGTCCGGTCGAGCCATGTCGTTCCGTTCAAATCGGTGGCGCCGATTTTCTTGGTATATTCAAAATAGTCGCCCGGCGCGTTTTCGCTGCCGTTGAACATGATATGTTCGAACAAATGGGCATAGCCCGTTTTGCCTTTGGGTTCATGCTTTGACCCTACGCCATACCAGATGGAAACCGCGACGATCGGCGCCTTGCGGTCTTCATGCACCAACACCGTCAGGCCGTTGTCGAGCGTGAATTTCTCATGCGGAATATTCACGGCCTCCACCAGCTTTGAAACGGGTGCTGCGGTTTGCGCAAATGCGGGTGCCTGCGCGGCCAACACCGAACCAGACAACATAAGCGCGAGGGTCAATTTACGGATCATGATATGCTCCCAAAGATATTTTTACTGCCGCCAGAGATAGTGCCAAAACGGACAAACACAATCTGGCGGCTACACATTTTCGACAAACGCCGTTCAGGGCCGATAACGGCGCTTTGCATGCTTCACGGCGTCGGCCCATTCGAAATGGACGGGCTTATATTTGCCCGCGACAAACAGCTTCATCTGGTCGGTGTAATGCGGCGAGTCGGGCCGTGTGGTTGCCGCACCATATGGCTGGATCGATTCCGATATAACGCCGCCATTTTTGTCCCAACGGATCAGCATGATGTAGCTGTCGCCATGCCGGACGCGGACCTTGCCATCGGCTTGGTCAGCATCCCACATCGTCGTCGCGCGCAGGGCATCGCTTCCGCCGAACATCGGCAAGTCGACATTGCCGCGCCGCAGCCGCTGGATATCGCCAAGCTGCGGGTCAATTCTGCCAAAGCGCTTCTTGAATTCATCAACCGCTTCCTGAAGCGTACTGCGGGGATCGGGCATTGGGTCACCACGCCAGTTCGGCCGTGCACCAAAACGGATGATCCGTTCAGCCAATGCGTCTGCATCGCCCTTGCCATCGCTTGACCAATCCCAAGTGGCCAACAGCTTTTGCGCCTTGGCAAGCTCCGGCGCATCTTTCAGGTCAAGCGCCGCAAAGGACGCCATCCATGGCCCGACCCAGCTTTGCTTGCTGTACGTCATATCCATCTTGATCGCGAGCAGCTCTTCGGGCGTGATTGACGCATCCGCCGCCAGCAACTCGGTGGCGCGCAGGCCCCGGTTGGTCATGCCGCGTTCGATACCCAAATATGGCGAATAGTCCGCCGGGTTCATTTCCGAGCCCGGGCCAGCCGCCAGAAACGGCGTGTTATTCGCGTTCTGCACAAAGCCCGATGCTGGATCGACAATCTTGGGATAGCGGTCAAAGCCGACAGGGCCGGACCACATGGCAGCGGACGTATCGCCGGGAAGCTGCTTGGTGTAATCATAGCCCGGTTTGCGATCAGGGAAGAGCGCATTGTAGATATAGGCAACGCGGCCGGTTTTGTCGGCATAGATGAAGTTGGTGGCAGGGATCCCGCCAATCGACATGGACTTGGTCCACTCGTCCCAATTCGTCGCCTTGGTATTGCGGTAATATTGCTCGACGACCTTTACGCTGTCGATGCCCGCATAGCGGATGGCGAAATAGCCCTTATCATTCTTGATAACCGGACCATGTACTGATCGATACACTGTCTGTGGCACGGGCAAGTTGAACGGCCCGAACTTCACGGGCAACCAGACACGCTTTGAATTTAGCGGCAGCCATTTGCCATCATAGCGATATTTGTCGCCGGCCTCATTCATCACCAATTTATAGACATCAATCAGGTCCGGGCGATTGACCGTGTTGGTCCAGCCAAGGTGGCGGTTATGCCCCAACAGTACGAAGGGCGACCCCGGGAACAATGCGCCTGCCATATGAAGGCCTTCGCCCGAATGCGTCACCGCCTCATACCATGCCACTTGCCCTTCATAGGGCTGGTGCGAATTGGAAATCAGCCAGGTCTTGCCATCGGCCATACGCTTTGGCGCGAGGGCAAAGGCATTGGACCCGTTCATTTCGGGATCGCG
>JBILOZ010000037.1:0-15500 GCA_044374245.1 Sphingorhabdus sp.
GAAAACCTGACAGGCACACCACACCGAATGCAGTAATGTCTGCGGACAGCCCTCTAGCCCGTTCACAATTCGGTGGCAATGCGCTTTTTTATTCCGGCAAGCTGATCGGCCTCAAAATTGCACCTAACTCTACCAGAACGGTAGAAAATGCGGGAGATTTGAGCGGATTGACTTGATATAAAGATTTCTTTATATGGTGCCGAGATGATCAATTTGCTCAACATCATGCGCGCTCTGGCCGACCCGACCCGGCTTCGAATCGTATTTCTCGTGCTTCGGCTTGAACTGTCGGTGGGCGAGTTAGTGCAGATATTGGACCAAAGCCAGCCCCGCGTTTCCCGCCATATCCGCATATTGGATGAAGCTGGATTATTGGAGCGACGCAAAGAAGGAAGTTGGGTTTTCCTGCGACCGGGCGCTGTTTTGGAGGACGGACGCTTGACGTCATTGCTGACAGAAGCCGATGTTACGCAGGCAAAGGCATTTCAAAAGGATCTGGCGCGGCTGGACGAGGTCCGCAACGCGCGTACGAATATGGCCGCATCCTATTTTGCGGCACATGCAGAAGAATGGGATTTCCTCAGATCACTGCATGTTGCCGATTCAGAAGTTGAGGCGAAGATTGCGCAGATTTTGCATAGCGCGCCTTTGGGCCGTGTATTGGATGTGGGTACAGGCACTGGCCGCATTGTGGAATTGTTCGCAGCGAGCGCAAGCCGGTTTGTCGCTTTGGACAATAGCCCTGAAATGTTGCGGCTTGCCCGCGCAAAGATAGCGAATTTCAGCGCCGATATCGCGAGCAAGGTTGAAATCAAACTAGGTGACTTCAACATGCTCCCCGTGGCCGATGGTGAGTTTGATACCGTCATTTTCCACCAAGTGCTGCATTACGCCCAAGACCCCGAGGCAGTTATCGCCGAAGCCATCCGGACAGTCGCGCAAGATGGGCGGCTCGTGATCGTCGATTTCGCGGCGCATGACCATGAAGAACTCCGCACGGTTCATGCCCATGCCCGGCTTGGCTTTACGGACGAATTTATGCGCAATGCGTTCGCGGCGCATGGCCTGCAGATGGTGCATCAGGTCGCACTTGAGTCTGGCGCGCTCATTGTAAAAGTGTGGATGGGGCAAAAGCTATCGTTCGCCGCCCCGCGTCCAAAAAACAACTTAAGGATTGTTGCATGATTCTCCCCCTCGCCCAAATGCAGGAAGCCAGCCGGGCGTTGGCCGCGCCCCTTTTTGCAGGCCTCCCCGGTGATTGTGAAATCAGTTTTGAATTCTTCCCGCCGAAAACCGAAAAGATGGAAGAGCAGCTTTGGGATTCGGTTGTCACGCTCGCGCCGCTTGCCCCGCGCTTTGTATCGGTCACTTATGGTGCCGGCGGGACAACGCGTGAGCGGACGCACAACACCGTCGCCCGCATTGCGCGCGAAACCAATATTCCAGCCGCAGCGCATTTAACCTGCGTCGAAGCATCAAAGGGCGAAATTGCTGACGTTGCAAATGCCTATTGGGAAGCAGGTGTCCGGCATATCGTTGCGCTGCGTGGAGATCCACCAAGCTCGGACGGTAAATTTGTCCCGCATCCCGACGGCTATGCCAGCGCCGCTGAATTGGTCGAAGGACTGCGTAAGCTCCATCCGTTCGAGATATCGGTCAGTGCCTATCCCGAAACCCATCCAGAAGCCCTGTCCGCGGCCAGCGATATCGACTTTCTGAAGCGCAAGCTTGATTCCGGCGCGAGCCGGGCCATCACACAATTTTTCTTTGAACCTGAAACCTTCTTCCGTTTTCGCGACGCTGTCGCTGCCGCGGGTGTCGACGCCGAAATCGTGCCGGGTATCATGCCGGTTTCAAATTTTGCGGCAATCACACGCATGTCCGCCATGACCGGCACCGCAATTCCCGTGTGGATGGCGCATTTGTTTGAAGGGTTGGATGACCATCCACCTGCCCGGCAACTTGTCGCGGCCACCATCGCAGCCGAAATGTGCCGCAGATTATATGCGGGCGGTGTGCGCGATTTCCATTTCTACACGCTCAACCGGGCCGAGCTATCTTATGCAATTTGCCATTTGCTTGGAAAACGGCCCTCTGGCGCTGCGCAGGAGCAAGCGGCATGACCCCGCGTGAGGCATTTGTTGCAAGAGCGGCCAAGCAAATTTTGGTCTTCGACGGCGGTTATGGGACCGCCATTCAGGGGTATAAATTATCCGAGGCGGACTATCGCGGGTCATTGGAACTGACCCACGATCAAAAAGGTAATAACGATCTGTTGTCCATCACGCGGCCTGACGTGGTTGGCGCCATCCACAGTGCCTATCTGAGCGCTGGGGCGGACATGATTGAAACCAACACCTTCAGCGCCACGAAGATCAGCATGGCTGATTATGGCTGCGAACATCTGGTCCAGCAACTGAACATTGATTCGGCAAAACTCGCGCGCGCCTGCTGTGACGCCGCAGAAGCCGAAGATGGCAAGCGGCGCTTTGTTGCGGGCTCGATTGGACCGACGAACAAGACATTGTCATTGTCGCCAGACGTCAACGACCCCGGCTATCGCGAAATCGACTTTGATTATCTGAAAGGCGTCTATCGCGAACAATGCGATGCGCTTATCGAAGGCGGCGTGGATTTCCTGCTGATTGAAACGATTTTCGACACGCTGAACGCCAAATGCGCAGGCATGGCGGCGCAGGAAGCCGCACTGGCATCGGGTCGGGACGTGCCCTTGATGATATCCATGACGATCACCGATATGGCCGGTCGCAATCTGTCGGGCCATACCGTTGAGGCATTTTGGGCCGCGATCCGGCACGTCAAACCACTGACCATCGGGTTGAATTGCTCGTTCGGCGCTGACCTATTGCGTCCGCATTTGGCCGCTTTGTCAAAGCAAGCCGATGCGCTTGTCATGGCCTATCCCAATGCAGGCCTGCCCAATGATCTAGCCGAATATGACGAGCTGCCCGAAACGACGGCACAGCTGATTGGCCAATGGTTGGATGATGGGCTGGTCAATATTGTCGGCGGTTGTTGCGGCACCACGCCTGCGCATATCGCCGCGATTGCCAAGGCCGTTGAGGGCCGCGCCCCGCGCAGCATCCCGCAGCCACAAGTGGTCACTCGGCTCGCTGGCCTCGAACCCTTCATCATGGCCGCCTGAACTCCTTAAAGCTGAACATAAAAATATGACATCCTCCTCCTCCCGTTTCGTCAACATCGGTGAACGTACGAACGTCACCGGCAGTGCCAAGTTCAAGAAGCTCATTCTGTCCGGCGATTATGAAGCCGCTGTCGAAGTCGCGCGCGACCAGGTCGAAAATGGCGCGCAGATTATCGACATCAATATGGATGAAGGTCTGCTCGACGCGCATGAGGCGATGACGACGTTCATCAAACGGATCGCTGCCGAGCCGGACATTGCGCGCGTACCGTTGATGATCGACAGTTCCAAATGGAGCGTCATTGAGGCGGGGCTGAAATGCGTTTCAGGCAAGCCCATCGTGAATTCGATTTCGATGAAAGAAGGCGAAGAGGCCTTTTTGCATCATGCGCGGCTGTGCATGGCCTATGGCGCGGCTGTCGTCGTGATGGCGTTCGACGAAACCGGTCAGGCTGACACCAAAGAGCGCAAGGTCGAAATTTGCAAGCGCGCCTATGACTTGCTGGTCGGCATTGGGTTTCCGCCCGAAGATATCATTTTCGATCCCAATATTTTTGCGGTGGCAACGGGGATTGAAGAGCATAATAATTATGGCGTCGATTTTATCGAAGCGCTGAAAGAGCTGCGCGTTCTATGCCCGCATGCCCATTATTCGGGCGGCCTTTCCAACCTGTCCTTTTCCTTCCGCGGTAACGAGCCTGTGCGCCGCGCAATGCACTCGATTTTCTTATATCATGCGATCCCTGCTGGCTTGGACATGGCGATCGTTAACGCAGGGCAGTTGGATATCTATGACGATATTGATCCGGAACTGCGGGTGGCGTGCGAAGATGTGATCCTCAACCGCGACCCCGATGCCACCGAGCGCCTCATCACCCTGGCCGAGAAATATCGTGGTACTGACGTAGCGCAGGAAAAGGCGGAGGCTGAATGGCGCGGCTGGGAAGTTAAAAAGCGTCTTGAGCATGCCTTGGTCAAGGGCATCGATGCGCATATTGTCGACGACACCGAAGAGGCGCGGCTTGCGATCAAGGCGGCTGGTGGCAGGCCAATTGAGGTTATCGAAGGCCCATTGATGGACGGCATGAACGTCGTTGGCGACCTATTCGGATCGGGCAAAATGTTCCTGCCGCAGGTCGTGAAATCGGCGCGCGTCATGAAAAAAGCGGTCGCGCATCTGTTCCCCTATATCGAGGCCGAAAAAGAAGTCGGCGCGAAGGGCAAGGGCAAGATCATCATGGCGACCGTCAAGGGCGACGTCCATGATATCGGCAAGAATATCGTTGGCGTTGTGCTGCAGTGTAATGGTTTTGAGATTGTCGATCTGGGCGTGATGGTCCCGTGGCAAGACATATTGAAGGCGGCGGTAGACCATGATGCCGACATGATCGGACTGTCTGGCCTGATCACGCCTTCGTTGGACGAGATGGTCACCGTCGCTGAAGAAATGCAGAAAGCGGGCATGACGATGCCGTTGATGATCGGCGGCGCCACCACGTCCAAAACGCATACGGCGTTGCGGATTGAGCCTGTTTATTCGGGCCCCGTCATTCATGTGCTCGATGCTTCGCGCGCGGTCGGTGTTGCGGGCACATTGGTCAGCGATACTATGGCCGAAAAGTTCGTCGCTGACACCCGCGCCGAATATAGCCACATCCGCGATGCCCGTGCGGGCAAGACTGCAAAGCCATTGGCTTCGCTCGACGAAGCCCGCGCCAATGCGTTTGAGATAGACGAGACGCTAAAGCCCGCCCCGCCATTGCAGCCTGGCGTGCATGTCTATGATGATTGGGACCTTGCGGATCTGCGCAATTATATCGATTGGACGCCGTTTTTCCGCGCATGGGAATTGCACGGCAATTACCCCGCCATTTTGACCGACGAAGTCGTTGGCGAAAGCGCGACCAGCCTGTTTGCCGATGCCAATGCGATGCTCGATAAAATCATCAGCGAAAAATGGCTCCGCGCAAAGGGCGTTGCGGGCCTGTGGCCATGCTGGCGCGATGGCGACGATGTTGTGGTCTATTGCGAAAACACCGAAGCCCATATTCGTCTGCCGTTCCTGCGGCAGCAAATCGCCAAGCGCGAAGGCAGAGCGAACATGTGTCTGGCCGATTTCATCAGCCGCGATGGCGACTGGATTGGCGGCTTTGCTGTCACCACTGGCCATGGCATCGGCACGCATTTGGCGCAGTTCAAAGCCAATATCGATGACTATTCCGACATCATGTTGAAATCGCTCGCCGACCGTCTGGCCGAAGCTTTTGCCGAGCGGATGCACGAGCATGTCCGCACAACATTATGGGGTTATGCGCCCGACGAGCAATTCACCATCGAGGCGCTGAACCGTGAAGAATATCGCGGCATCCGGCCCGCACCGGGTTACCCCGCATGTCCGGACCACAGCCTGAAGCCGATATTGTTCGATCTGTTGGATGCGACCCACAAGACAGGCATTACGTTAACCGAAAGCTTTGCCATGTTGCCGACCGCCGCAGTCAGTGGCTTCTACTTCGGGCACCCTCAAGCGGAATATTTTGGCGTTGCGCGGATTGGCGAAGATCAGGTTGCGGACTATGCCGCACGGCGCGCACTCGATTTGGATCGGGCGCGGCAGTATTTGAGGCCGAACCTCAACGAATGATCTGCAGTTCAGGGCAATATTAGATTTTACGGACGAATGCCCATGAAGAAAACGGCGCTCTTTGTCCTGACGCTAAGGCGACAAAAGCAACGTCGGACAGCGTTTTTACTGTCTGCTTTGTCGCTTTAATGGTGAACGCGGTTCTGTATTTTTGCGGGTGGTCTCAACATTGAGAAAGAGCCGTGCGCGCTTTCGCGTGCGCGGGGCGATATTCTCAAAGCCAATCCTACATTGCAAGCGTGGACATGCCTCCAGCCATCGCAGCGGCCATCACCGCCCCTGCGCACGCCACCGGCGCACGACGCGGTCCAATATTTCGGCTTCGCCCCCTGTTTCGCGCCAAAGCGCGCTGAACAGCGGGTCTTCCGATGCCGGGCGTTTATCCGCTTCCAAATGGTCGAGCGACACGCGGATGGGAATGCTGACACCTTCGCCGCAGATGATGCATTCGCGGTTGCGCAAGGCAGGGACGGCATCCAGGAAACCGCGCGCCCCTTCGGGCATGGCGGCGCGGACAAATGCCTGATCGCGTTCGTTGTTCAATCGCATCGAAATGATCGTGCCGCATTGCGACAACACACCTTCGGCCAAATCGGACGGACGCTGCGTAATCAGGCCAAGCGACACACCATATTTACGGCCTTCCTTGGCAATGCGTTCAAGGATGGAGCGCACCGCGCTGTTTTTGAAAACGCGATCCGACGGAATGTAGCGATGGGCTTCTTCACAGACGAGCAGGATGGGGCGCTGCGCTTCGTTGCGCGACCATATGGCATAGTCAAACACCAGACGCGACAGCACCGCGACAACGGTCGACGTGATGTCGGAAGGCACGCCGGACACATCGATAATCGAAATCGGTTTGCCATGTGATGGCAGACGGAAAATCTTGCCGACAAATTCGGCCATGGTGTCGCCGACCAGCAGGCCCGAAAACATGAAATTGTAGCGCGGGTCGGCTTTCAGTTCGTCAATTTTGGTCTTCAACCGTATGAACGGCGCGGACGACGTTGCCTTGTCGAGCTTACCCATTTCATTCTGGATGATGTTGGTCAGGTCAGACAATAAATAGGGGATTGGCGCATCAACCGTCAGCTTGCCAATCGTTTCGGCAATCCGGTTTTTGGCCCGCGCCTGCAACAGGCAGCGGGCGAGAATGTCTGAGTCAATTTGCCGGTCGTCGCCGGTGGAGGTGACGAACACTTCGCAATGTTCGGCAAAGTTCATCATCCAATAAGGCATGGCCAGATTGTTCACATCGAACAACGCGCCATTTTGTTTGAACGCCGCACTATATTCCCCATGGGGGTCAATCATAACAATATGGCCGTCAGGGGCGATATCGCACATTTTATGCACGATGAGAGCGGCGCAGGTTGATTTGCCGGTACCCGTTGAACCCACGAGCGCGAAATGCTTACCGAGCAGCGCGTCGACATATAGCGCGCCGCGAATATCCTTGGTTGGGACAACGGTGCCAATTTCAACATGTGCGCGCGCGTCGGTGGCATAGACTTGCGTCATGTCCGCGCTCGAGACCGCATAGACTTCGCTTCCGGGGATCGGATAACGCGTGACCCCGCGGCGGAAATTGGAGATTTTGCCGGTCAGCCTGTCTTCGTCGCCTTCGCCCAGAAAGTCGACCTGCGCCATAATGACCCCATGGTCGCGGTCATGCATGCGTTGTGTGCGGATACTGGCGAGCAGCCAATTATGGCCAATGCGAATCTTGATTTGGCTGCCCACTTGTCCCGCCATCGCGATGCTGGGATCGCCATGTGACATCAGCTGGGTCAATATGCTGGCATCGAGGGTGATTTGGGAACTGGATCCGGCAATGTCCATAACAAAGCCGATATGGTGCAGCGCATCTGCCGCTTCGGCTTGTCCCTGCGCACTGTGTTCTGCGGACGTAAACGGCCGATGCCCTGTCATATCCATCGTTCAACTGCCTTTGATGTAAGGAAGTGACCAGCGATAGGTACAGAAGGTAAAGATTTATTTACCATGGAAGCCGTTATGGCCTCCGCCAACCCCGGCTATAAGCGCTGGAAAACATATCCGGCGAACCAGCCCAGCAGCAATGATACAAGCACCGCCATCGCGCCATAGAATAGGGCGTAATCCTGCGCCATGACGGTCACCAGTTGCTCAAACCCGGTTTTGCGTATCCGCACTTGCACATTATCATCCGCCACAATGACGCGGCCATTGCGGATCAGCAATGTTTCGGCGGTATAGGTGCCAACAGGGACGCTCGATGGAATGTTGAGGCGTGCGCGGTACAATACCTGATCGGTGATTTCGACGGTCCCTGCCTCTTGCCGGAAAAGACCGTTGCGGCGGTTGAGATCGACCAAGCCATCGACAAAGCGTTTTTGCTCTGCCGCATCAACTTCACCGCTGGGCGACAATTGCAATCTTTCGAGGCCAAGTTCGTAAATGGCCGCGGTCTTACTATCAACGATATCGCGCAGCGGGCGGGATGATGCGATTGCGTAATAGGCAGGAACGGATCGGAAATCGGTGCTGTCTGCGTTAATCCAGATGCCTGCAATATTCTGCTTTTCGCGCAGCGTCACTGCGCGTGTTGGCCCGCGCAGGACAACCGCGACGTCCACCTGACCCTCCGGCGCAACGCCGCGCGGGTAAATGATCGCACCAAATAACAGCATTTCGGCGCCGGTGAATCCCGATTGAATGTTGATTTCGCGCTGCGACACATCGGGCACCAGCTTGGGCACATTTTGGGCGCCCGCCGCCACCGGCAGCAAAAACAGGAACAAGGCGATCAAGCGCATCACAGGGCTTGCAACGTGTAGATTTCGTCCGGACGCCAGCCAAGGCCAAGCGCCATCCGGATGGCGACGAGCAGGACAATCGCTGCCAGAAACAGGCGGAGATATTCGGGGCGCATCCGCTGCGCCAATCGTGCGCCAATTTGCGCGCCCGTGACACTGCCGATCAGCAAGAATACCGCCAGCACAATGTCGACCGCCTTGGTGGTCAGGCTGTGCATCATGGTGGATGCCATGGTGACGAACAATATCTGGAACAAAGATGTGCCCACCACAACCTGCGCGCCCATGCCGAGCAAATAGAGCATGGCAGGCACCATGATGAAACCACCGCCCACGCCCAACAACATGGTCATAATGCCCGTGATGAAACCCAATATCAGCGGTGCGAGTGGCGAAATATACAGACCCGACCGGTAGAAACGCCAACGCATCGGCAAATTGGCGACCAATGGATGGTGCCGCCGTTTCGCCGCTGGCACCGGTTTACCGGCACGGGTCGCGCGCACGCTGGCCAAGCTTTCTTTCGCCATCATCCCGCCGATGCTACCCAACATGATGACATACAGGATGTTGATGACGGTATCGATCTGGCCAAGCGCTTCCAATATTTCAAAGATCGCCGCGCCCGCAGCTGTGCCGAAAATGCCGCCGAACACGAGAACAGCGCCCATTTGGAAATCGACACCGCCGCGTTTCATATGCGCAAACACGCCCGATACGCTTGCGCCGGTTACCTGCGTGGATGCGGATGCCGCGGCAACGGCTGGCGGAATGCCATAGAAAATAAGCAGTGGCGTGGTCAGGAACCCGCCGCCCACGCCAAACATTCCAGACAACACACCAACGCCACCACCCAGCAGGATGATGACCAGCGCATTGACCGACAAATTGGCTATAGGAAGATAGATATCCATGTTTGACCAACCGACCCTAACGGCATTTAGCGGCAGGATAAAGGCTGGTGCTTAGAAACTGGTGGACAATGTTACCGCTGGCCCATTGCCGGGCTGTGCGTGGCCCGCAACGCGCCAACGCCAGCTTGCGTCAAATTGGAATAATGCGCTGCCCGCGCTGACATTTGCGCGCATATTTGGGCCGATATCCATGCGCATGACATTGTCTTGCCCGCCGCCCCAAATCCCTGCGCCAATCACAAAAGATGCCCGTTGCGATTGTGCGATGGACCGATGCGCTTGCGCCGCCACATCGGCAAAGGGGCCGCCGCCTTGCCCCGAAACAAAGCCAGCCTGACCATAGCCATCCAACCGGAAACCAAGCGGCAATTTTACGCCAGACTGCCCGCCAGCGACCAGTGCCGCAAATGCGCCGGGTCGGTCTTCGCGAAATCGGCGTTCGGCAATGATCTGCACCGGAATGCGCGCAACGGGTCGCCAACGCACCCCAGCTGCCAACTCCCTTTCACGCACGCTGCTATGCGCAACCGATATCCGGCCAGCCATGGACAGGCGCGAGTGGCCAGGGTTGCCGGAGAAGCGCAGGACGGGGATTGCGGCAATCACGGCACTTTGGCTGCCGCCATATTGCCCATTGCCAAGCATTCCAGCGGGGGAACTGCCCCGCCGCCAAAAGCTATAGGCATAGACCTCAAATCCTTGCGGGGTGGTCGCGGATGGAGGCGGTGCTCCGATAGGCGTGACGACATCGGGGTCAGTCGGAAGGAATGCGGCGGGGGAGATCCGCGCAGGCGTGTCTGCGCTGAAGAACAACGGCGCGGCACCCTCCGGCGGCAGGGCGATCTTTCCTTGGCTATTTTGGGCGTGCCGCACCGCTCGGGACGCAACGCTGTGTCTCGGACTTTGCCGGGTTAATGTTTGTGCGCTCGGCCGCTTCAGGACGGGCCGCATGCTGACTGGCTTTGGATCTCCTTCATGATCGGTCTGGCTTGCGCCCCTGATATCAATCGTTGTGATGCCAATACGCGCAGTGACCCAACTGACACATAGCAACGCTATACATGCAAAGGCCCGCCCGCGCATCAGTCGGGCCTGGCCAATGGCTCAGGGACAATATGGTGCGCCGTTTTGTCCCAATGTAACGGTGCCCCGAAGCAATGCCGCACATAGGCTAAACAGGCCCGCCGCGCGGCCATGATCGCGATAATGTTCGTAATGACGCTGCGCGGGATCGACAGCAATGCTTCTTTCGGACCGTACAAAGCGGCGACAAAGCCGGCCCGAACAAACAGCCGCCAGAACAGGAAGGCCGCGTTACACCACAAAAGGATGATCAGTGTCGGCGCCAACGGTTTCGGCTGGTGCGCGCCCTGTGCTTCAGCCACCGCCAACATCGCCGTGAGCAAGATGCAGGCATAGGCTGCACTCAACACGATCGCTGCGAGTATCGACCGGCGATCCTGAAGCAACATCCATTTCTGCGCGAGATTGCCGTTCCACCCCAGCCTGTCCCAACCGGCAAGGGCAATGCCCGTCAGCCACCGCGTTTTTTGCCGGACAGAACTTGTGAGCGTATCGGGAAAGCAGGATCTGGTCCCTATTAGCCTGCCATTGTTGTCCAAAATGCGCGCCATGATGGTGCGTCCGCCGGCAGCCCCGACACGCATGCCCAGCTCATAATCCTCGGTCAGGCTGTTCGGATCGAACGGATCGCCGCCGTTCATAATGGCCAAGCGGCCCATCAGATTGCGTTCAATCGCGCAGGCGACGCCAGCCAGCGGCAGCGACGCGCCAATCGCCTCGCGCACGACCATATTTTTGCCATGGGCTTCGGCAAATTCGTCGCAATAATGTCCGCTGATCCATCGCGAACTTTTTGTCCGCACGGGAATGACCGGCAATTGCACCGCGCCGCCTATGGCGAGGAGCCTATCAAACACCCGAAGCTCATCGGCGTGGACGGCGTCTTCGGCGTCATGCAGGACAATGGCTTTGGCCTTGTAACCGCCCGCGATTTCATCGGCGCGCAGCGCCTTCCAAAGTGTGTTGAGGCAATCGGCTTTGGTGGTTGGGCCCATATGGTTGACCAGCACGAGCCTGATAACTGGGTTGCGCTTTGCAGCCCGAATGACTGCGGCCGATGTGTGCGGGTCATTTGGGTAGCAGCCAACATATATTCGGTGCTCGCATCCGCTGTCGCCCCAGCTGCGTGTGCAGTTGGCCAGCATCGCGCCGATCACCGCTGCCTCGCCCCACGCCGGTATCAAAACCGCCATCAGCCCGGGCACCGACTTTGCCGGCAGTTCATCCACCGTCATCGGCGGCCTATGCCAATAAAAGCCAATTTTTCGGTACAGCCGCCTGACCGCCCAGATGGCATCGACGCACAGATCGTCAATGGCGCCAATCAACAGCCAGATCGCGCTGAACATAAACAGTTCGCGCTGCGCCGTTTCGGCGATTGGGAAAATCCAGTTAGGCACAAGCGCGACCCCTCAACCAGCTGCGATCCATGTCGCGCCGTTTTGATATGCAGTGTTCCGAAAAGACGTTGTCTCAAGCGATCTGGATTTTGCCCCGTTCATATTGGCGGTCTTTGCGCGTGCCCATCACCATCACCCACAGGATTGGTATCGCCCAAAAGGATAACAATGCCTGATAGGATTTCGGGACGAAGCCGGGGATCCACAGCGTGGCCATATGCGTTGCGACGGCCACGGTTTGAAACCCCATCGCCCATATCGGCCAATAACGGTTACTGTTCAGCGCCAGAACAATGAGTGCAAGCAAGCAGCCCCCATCCACGGCGAACAGTCCATAAGATGTCGTTGCCCAACTGGGGTTCATCGTTGCGGCAGCGGCGCTCAATAGTGTCGCAACGATGAAAATGGCAGCGCCAGCCTTGCCAGTACGTCCGCCATTGATGCCCGCATAAAGCGTGCACAGCAGAAGCGCGAAAATGAAAGCTGACTGGAGAATATCCATCCCTTGCCCGTCCTCAGAATATAGCCCGCGTCCGGGCAAGGGTGCCCAGCATCAGCTGTTTACGACCCGAAGACCGGCTGGTTGGGTAAGTGGACCAGGGCCAACGCAGCCGAAATTGATTTCTTGAAGATTGCTGTCGCGTTGGGCGACGGCAATTTTGCGGTGCGCGTTGACAAAGCCCTTGCGGGCATCGACCATCATGGTCAGTCCGTTCGCCACGCCTTCGATCGCTGCCTGTGTATGCGCAGGCGGTGCGTCGGAATTTCGGCAGACATCAATGACCGAAAAAGTAAGGCTGGCCAGGTCCGCAAGCGCGTTATCTATCGATTGGTGGGTCGACCGGATGTCAGATGCCAATTGGCGGGCGGTCTCATGTTCGAAATTCACCATAAACTGTCTCCCTCTTGATCTGAATTCAGCTTCAGCCAGCGAAAGACGTTTATTGAAACAGTCGAAACGTACCCGTCAAAACAGCAACAACAAATGCAAACGCCACTGTGCTGAAAAATGCAATATTCAGCGATTGAACCAAAATATCCTTGGGGGATAAATCATGTCTTTCGCCACCAATGGGCGGAACAGAAACGCGTGCAGCAATTTTCGCAACGACCCGTCCCATCCGTTTCGGTAGCCCGTTCTGGCTAGCGGCATATTGCCCTCGCTCAAGGTCTTGCGTTTCGTATACGAATGGCTCGGATATGGTGCGTTGTTCAATAGCCGCAAAAATTTTCGCGGCATCCTTGCGCGTTGCGGCGTTCAGCTTGCGCCGCGCGGCGTCCAACCGTTGATCGACAGTGAAGTGTGAAATTCCCAGAGAACGGCCGATTTCTTTGGACGTCATGTGGTCGTCGACCAGCCTAAGGCACGCCTTTTGACCTTCGGTCAACTCAACCGATTCATCCGCCATCGGATCCGTATCTGTGCCCTCAATAGTCCGATTCAATGCCACCATATTGGCCATATTTAATGCCTTTTTGGAAGTTTCTAGACCAACCGAAACCGCTAAGGCAAGGGATTTGCTCAATGTTTTGTGCTGCGCTTGCTATCAATTATGCAGACGGGCATATAGCTGGACGATGACTGAAACGCGCCAAAAGCGACCCGACCAATCTGCATTACGCGCGTTTCTTTCGAGCGAGGCGGCCGGGGGCATTTTGCTGATGGCGGCAGCAGCTTTGGCGTTGCTTGTCGCCAATTCGCCTTTTGCCGATAGCTATGCCCATTTCGTGCACGCGGTGATTGGGCCGGAATTAACGCCAAAACTTGGTCCGATGACCGTCCATCTCTGGATAAATGACGGGCTGATGGCGATATTTTTCCTGTTGGTCGGGCTGGAGATTAAGCGCGAATTTGTCGACGGCCATCTTTCAACATGGAACGATAGGCGCCTTCCCATCATTGCGGCGGCGGCGGGCATGGTCGTTCCGGCACTGATCTATCTGGGCGTGGCGGGCGGCGATCCAGATCTGCATCGCGGCTGGGCGATACCCGCTGCCACCGATATTGCATTTGCCATAGGCGTGCTGGCTTTATTGGGCAGCCGCGCACCTGCATCTTTGAAATTGTTTTTAACGACGGTCGCGATTGTCGATGATATGGGCGCGGTCGCCATCATTGCGGTGTTCTACACCGCGGAACTGAACATCATGGCCTTGGCTGCAGCAGGTGCCATCTGGCTGTCGATGATGGCGCTCAATCGTTTTCGCGTGCATGTGCTTTGGCCGTACCTCATCCTCGCGGCCGTGCTGTGGTATGCGACATTGCTGTCTGGCGTTCATGCCACGATTGCCGGGGTCATGGCTGCATTTGCCATTCCGTTTCACCGGACAATCGCAGCGCCCGATGCTGAAGATTCGGCGCTGCACCGGCTTGAACATGCGTTGGTGAAACCCGTCGCGTTTTTCATTGTGCCTATCTTTGGCTTTGCCAACGCGGGCGTTTCGCTTGCCGGCACAAGCTTTCCTGCACTGGCTGCGCCGCTTCCGCTTGGCATTGCCATGGGGCTGTTCCTTGGCAAACAGATCGGGATTTTCGCAAGCGTCTGGCTTTCCGCGAAGCTTGGAATTGCCGCCCGCCCAAAGGACGCCAGCTGGGTTCACGTCTATGGCGTCGCGTTGCTGTGCGGGATAGGGTTCACCATGAGCCTGTTTATCGGCGGCCTTGCCTTTGTCGGACCCGAACAATCCGACGCGGTCAAAATTGGCGTGTTGATGGGGTCGTTGGTGTCCGCAATTTCGGGCTATCTCATTTTGCGCTTTGCGGCGCGCCAAAGCCAAATATCGGGAGATGTAATATGAAGCTTTTCTATCCCATCCTCACGGCCGCGTTGCTGGCGTCGGCATGTAGCGCGGTTCCCGTGGCGGCACGCTCTGCGACAACGGCCCCGGCGCGTTCCTTAGCCAGCATCTCGCAAGATTATGTCCGCCTCACGCTTGAGGCTGGAACGCATGAAGCCGAATATGTCGATGCATATTATGGACCTGAATCGTTGCAAGCTGCGGCGAAAGCCAGTCCGCGTTCGCTCGCCGACCTGATTGCACAAGCCCGCAAGCTGACGGCTGCCATTGATGCAAGCCTGCCGACCATAAAGGATGATGCCGACCGCCGCCGCGCATTGGCGTTGCGGGGCATGCTCGTGGCCGCAGACACAAGACTGCAGATGCTTCAGGGCCGCAAATTCGCGTTTAATGATGAAGCGAACGGGCAGTTTGCGACGGTCCCTGTGCTCATGACGCTCGAACATTATGACGCTATATTAAGCCGCCTTGAGACGCTCATTCCCGGTTCGGGCCCACTGGCAGCGCGGGTTGATGCGTTTAACGAGCGGTACACTATTCCCAAAGATCGGCTGCAACCTGTCTTCGACGCCGCAATCGCCGAATGCAAACGCCGCACCGCGCAGCACATCGCGCTCCCCGTGGGCGAAAGCTTTGATATGGAATTTGTGACGGGGAAAACCTGGTCCGGTTACAATTATTATAAGGGCAATT
>JBILOZ010000157.1:0-4224 GCA_044374245.1 Sphingorhabdus sp.
GTGCGTCAAGCTCGTCAGTGCAGCGGGCATCGGCACCATCGCCGCCGGTGTGGCGAAAGCGCATGCCGACGTCATCCTCGTTTCGGGCAATGTGGGCGGCACGGGCGCAAGCCCGCAAACCAGCATCAAATATGCAGGGACACCATGGGAAATGGGGCTGTCCGAAGCCAATCAGGTGCTGACGCTCAACGGCCTGCGGCATCGTATCAAGCTGCGGACCGATGGCGGGCTGAAAACCGGACGCGACATTGTGATTGCCGCGATCTTGGGCGCGGAAGAATTTGGCATCGGCACGCTCAGCCTTGTCGCCATGGGCTGCATCATGGTGCGCCAGTGCCATTCCAACACCTGCCCCGTCGGGGTCTGTGTTCAGGATGAAGCCTTGCGCAAGAAATTCACGGGCACCCCTGAAAAGGTCATCAACCTGATGACCTTCATTGCAGAGGAAGTGCGCGAGATTTTGGCCAAGCTTGGTTATCGCAGCCTTGATGAAGTCATTGGCCGTACCGAACTTCTGCGTCAGGTTAGCCGCGGCGCGGAGCATTTGGACGATCTCGATCTCAACCCCATCCTTGCCAAGGTCGACGCGCCCGACAGCGCGCGCCGCTTCAGCATCCCAACATTCCGCAATGACGTGCCCGACAGCCTTGATGCGCAGATGATCCATGATGCAAAGCCGGTGTTCGAACGGCGCGAAAAAATGCAGCTGACATATAATGTCCGCAACACCCACCGCGCGGTTGGCACGCGGTTGAGTTCCGAAATCACGCGCCTGTACGGGATGAAGGGCCTTTCCGAAGGGCATGTTCATGTGCGTTTGCGTGGTTCGGCGGGACAATCGCTTGGCGCATTCCTGTGTCAGGGCATTACCTTGGAAGTGTTTGGCGACGCCAATGACTATGTCGGCAAGGGGCTTTCGGGCGGCACCATCATCGTGCGGCCAACGGTCAGCAGCCCGCTCACCAGTCAACAGAACAGCATCATCGGCAACACGGTGCTCTATGGCGCGACGTCGGGACGGCTGTTGGCGGCAGGACAGGCTGGCGAGCGCTTTGCCGTCCGCAACTCCGGCGCGCATGTCGTCGTCGAAGGATGCGGATCGAACGGTCTGGAATATATGACCGGCGGCATGGCGGTTATCTTGGGCAAAGTTGGCAGCAACTTTGGTGCAGGCATGACCGGCGGCATGGCATTTGTGCTCGACACCGAAGGTGATTTTGCACAGATGGCCAATCCGGACAGCATTGTCTGGCAACGGCTTGATAGCGCCTATTGGGAAGACCAGCTGAAGTCGCTGATCGCCGCGCATGCCCAAGCCACAGATAGCGCATGGTCGCAATCATTGCTGGAAGATTGGGACCGCAGGCGCGGTGAATTCTGGCAGATATGTCCGAAGGAAATGCTGACCCGCTTGAGCCAGCCGCTTTCCGACCATGAAGTGCTGGAAGCCGCTGAATAGACCCAGCGTTTCCGCGATTTGAACAGATGGATGCGCGCGGTTCGGCAGGATGCCCGCCGCGCGCGTAATAGACAGCGCCTGACATTGCGGAAGGGTCTGGTCAATTGCGTTCGCCCCTGCTTTAGTCCGCACAGCATTATTTCGAGGAGACGCCCTATGCGCAAATTGTTACTCGCTGGATCGATTTTGGCGCTTGCCGTTCCGGCACATGCCGACGCCAATGGTGACCTTGTCACGCTGGTGAATGATGTGTGGGCGGCTTCGTTGAAGGAACAGCCGGTCTATGCCAGCGCATTGGGCGTGAATGATTATGCATCGGAACTTGGCGACTACACCTTGGCCGCACAGGACCGCCGCGCCGCAGATGCCGCGAAGTTTCTCACCCGGCTAAATGCCATCCCGTCCGATTCGTTGAATGCAGCATCAAAGGTGGAGGCGGGCATTTTACGCCGCGCGCTCAATTCGACCATAGAGGGCAACAGTTTCGGGCAACGCGCGATCAATTTCACAACCTATTCCAGCTGGCATCAGCAACTTGCCGGCATGGCGCAAAATCTGCCGTTCCGTACGAAGGCGGATTTTGAAAGCTACAACGCACGGCTCACCCAATATGCGCGCGTGAATGACGAAAATATCGCGGTGGCCAATGTCGCGATCAAGGGCAAATATACCCAGCCCTGCGTCACGCTTAAGGGTTTTGAAGGAACGATCAGCGGGCTGATTACGACCGATGTGAATACATCGCGCTTCTACGAACCATATGCGAAAAAGCGGCCCGCGGGCGTTTCCGAAGCGGACTTTGCGGTCCTTGCCAAAGCGGCCGAAGCCACGATCCGCACGGTCATTCATCCTGCGCTGAACAAACAACTCGCCTGGTATACCGCAAGCTACAAGCCAGCGTGCGCCACAGCACCGGGCGTGTCGGCGCAACCGGGCGGTGCCAAATATTATGCGTTCCGCGTTCGTGAAGAAACAACCACGTCCCTGACCGCAGAGCAAATCCACCAAATCGGCCTGAACGAAGTGGCCCGCATCCGCGCCGAGATGGTCGAGGTCGCATCACAGGCGGGATATCCAAGCCGCGAGGCGTTTATCCAACATTTGCGGACCGACCCGCAATATTACGCCAAAACGCCCGAAGAGCTGATGGAGAAGGTCGCACGGGTGACCAAGATCATTGATGGCAAGATGCCCAGCCTGTTCGGCCGCCTGCCGCGCCTGCCCTATGGCATAAAGGAAATTCCGGCGGAAACAGCCGAAGGCACCACGACGGCTTATTATAATCAGGGTTCGCCCGAAATCGGCATTTCCGGAACCTATTTCGTCAACACGTCAAAACTGAACCAGCGCCCGTTCTGGGAAATTCCGGCCTTGTCCGTGCATGAGGGAGTCCCCGGGCATCACAACCAAATCGCGTTACAGCAAGAACTGCCCTTGTCGGACTTCCGGAAATATGGCGCGTTCTTCACCGCCTTTACCGAAGGCTGGGGCCTCTATTCCGAACGGCTGGGCATCGAAATGGGCCTATATGATACGCCGGCGAAAGACATGGGCCGCCTGTCCTATGAAATGTGGCGCGCATGCCGCTTAGTCGTCGACACCGGCATTCATGCCAAGGGTTGGAGCAAGCAACAGGCGATCGATTTCATGACCGACAACAGCGCGCTGTCGGCCGCCAATATCGAAGCCGAGGTCAACCGCTACATCAGCTGGCCCGGCCAGGCACTGGCCTATAAATTGGGCGAGCTGAAGATTCGTGAATTGCGGACCATGGCCACCAAAGAGCTTGGCCCGAAATTCAACCTTGCAGCATTCCATGACGCGGTATTGGGCCAAGGCTCCGTCCCGCTCGATGTATTGGAGCAGCAGATTAAGGATTGGGTCGCCGCGGAAAAAGCGAAGGGCTAAGCCTGCTTATTTGGGCTCAGGCAGCGGCTCTGCGTCGGCAGATGCCGCTTCCTTGGCATCCAGTTCCGCCTGCAACTTCGCCTCGCGTTCGGCGCGGCCCTTTTCGAATTCGGCCACGCGTGCTTCGACTTCGGCAGCCTCTGCATCGATGCCCGCCATGCGCTTCGCGCGTTCGGCGGCGATCAGGCGGCCAAAGACAATGCCGGGGTCTTGCGCTTTTTCGGCATAGGCGCGGTCAATTTCTTTCAGCCCACATCCGGTAAAGCCGCCAGCACCCGATGCCGAGCAGCTCATCGTGCCGCTGGCGCCCACATATTCGTAGGATTTAATCCGTTCGGACATCGCCTGATTACGCGAATCATTGGGGTCGCCGCGCAAGGATGACGGAATGCGGTAGCGGTCCGCCTCCCCCATCCGCGCGCAGACGACGATTTCGGCGCCTTGGCTTTCGGGGCATTTGTCGTCGCCATAGACGATCAACTGGTTGATCTTCTCATCACCCGGCTGCGTGGCGGGGGCATTTTGTGCCGGCGCTTGCGCCGACAGCATGAGAGCCAAAGCGGCGACGGAAATATTGGCCATTGCGTTCACGGGATATTCTCCAAAAATCTATGCTCTGGCTTGAACGTCGCAGGCTGAATGCGCGATGAAGCTCAAATATGTTTCGACACGGCAATCGCGGTGCGGCAGCCCAAGCGGACAAGCGCGCTCATGACCGGATAGGCCAGTGCGCGCTCTGCGCCTTCGGCCAGCGCCGTGGCTTTATGTTCCAGCTCATCCGCCTGAAAATCGGCAATCATCGCCGACAATTCGGGATCGCTGTCACCGATTTCTGCGAGCTGCTCGCTATAATGGCG
>JBILOZ010000038.1:0-15424 GCA_044374245.1 Sphingorhabdus sp.
CCGCCTGACCGGTGGTTGGGGCCATGAATATACCACCAACGAATATGTCGCGCTGCTTCTGACAGCGGTTGCCCTGAAATGGGTTGGAACATGGCTGATCCTGAAATGGATGCCTTTGCGCCTATTTCTAACGCCCAAAGCGACCAAATTGGCACGCGTGCGTAACCATGCGATCAGCCTGTTTAAAGTCGGCACCGAATCCAAGACCGTCGGCCGCACCGGCGTTTTGTTATATTTGTCGATGCTGGAACATCGGGCCGAAATCGTCGCGGACGAAGCCATTGCATCAAAGGTCGCGCCAGAGGTTTGGGGCGATGCGATGGTCGCGCTGCTTGACCATGTGAAGGCAGGCAACCCCGGACAGGGTGTTGCCGCCGCCGTTGCGCAAATGGGTGTTGTTTTGGCGGAGCATTTCCCCAAAGGCAGCGAAAACCCCAACGAACTACCCGACAGGCTCATCCAGTTATGAATGCAGACGAAGACGTCGAAAACGTGATGTGGCAAGGCCGCTTCATCACGGCGAAGACACGCGGCAAATGGGAATATGTCAGCCGGGCGCGCGGTATTAAGGCCGGCGTTATCTTGGCGGTCGAAGATGACCATGTCTTACTCGTCGAACAATATCGCGTGCCACTTGGCGCAAATTGCATCGAGCTTCCCGCTGGCCTGATTGGTGACCATGAGGAAGGCGAGGACACGCTTACGTCTGCCGCACGCGAGCTTGAGGAAGAAACCGGCTATCGGGCAGACACCCTCGAAATCGTCGGCGAGTTTTTCTCATCCCCCGGCATGGTCAGCGAAAGCTTTTCACTCGTGCGCGCACATGGCCTGACAAAAATAAGCGAAGGCGGCGGTGTTGATGGCGAGAATATCATCGTCCATCGCGTCGCCCTGCCCGATTTGCCCCGCTTCGTTCAATCGAAGCGCGACGAGGGCTGCGTTGTCGACGTTAAGCTGCTGATGCTGCCCGGGATGCTATTTTAACGGAAATTATCCGCATAAGCCTGAAGCTTCAGGGTCTTGGGCGGTGTGGGAATGTAGGTCGCGGCGATGCCTTTTTTGTCAGCATAAGCGCGCGCGGCATCAAGCGTTGGAAAGGTCAACTGGACCTGCGATTGCGTATCGCCTGAACCCGCCCAACCCATCAACGGGTCGGCCTTGCGCGGTTCATTCGACTGAAATTCAAGCACCCATTCGTTCGTGCGGCCACGGCCCGATTGCATGGCATTTTTGGGACGCTGAAAAATACGGGCAGACATGGATGTTTCCTGAAAATTACGTTCGCGGGTGCCTTGCCCGAACGGCAATGGATTCGTCAAGCGTTGCGGGGCACATCGCGCGCTTGGGCCTTTTTCGTCTTCAGGCTGGCCACACTCTCCCAAGGCGCATCAGGCCAGTTATGCCGCGGATATCTGCCGCGCATTTCCTTCGCCACGTCGCGCCAGCTACCGCGCCAAAACTCTGGCAGATTGCGGGTGGTCTGGATTGGACGACCAGCAGGCGACGTCAGGCTCAACACCAACGCAATGCGTTCCGCGCCAACCGTGGGATGGCTATCGAGGCCAAACAAGCCCTGTACGCGCAACTCAACCGTTGGCCCGGCCTCAGCTGCATAATCGATGGCATGGGTCGTTCCTGCGGGACTGACAAAGGATGCTGGCGCGATTTGGTCAATGCGCGTGCGCTGATCCCAGCCCAGCATATTGTCGAGCGCTGTCGACAATGCCGAGGGTGAGACATCGCGCAGCCGGTTCACGCCCATCAGCAGCGGCAAAAGCCATTGCTCCGCCGCTTCCAATAATGCCTCGTCACTGACAGCAGCAATGCCCGCAAATTGTGCGCGCTCCCGAAGCGCCAGCGCCGCTTTTGACCATGGCAGCGCGCCCACACCCATTTCGCGCACCGCGGCCATGAGGGCGCGCGCCACGGCCGTCTGGTCGGGTTTTTCCACGCGACCTTCGCTTAAGACTATCGCACCAAGCCGCCGCTGCGCGCGCGCATCCACACGGTCGATATTCTTATCGTAAGACAGCGCCTCTTCCTGCGTTATCCGATCGGCGAAATGGCTGAGTATCTCGGCTTCCGTCAGTGGCGCAGCGGACAAGATGCGCGCGCCCGATGCAGCGCCTTGAACATCGGCCACCGCGAGCCATTCTTCACGCGCCAGAAGCGACGCGGTGTCCAACTGCAGCCCGCGTCCCATCGCGCTAATCCATTTTTCGCCCTTGCTATCGCGGCGCTTGGCAATGCGATCGGGATAGGCGGTGGCGATGAGGCCGCCAATGCTGAGCGGCTCTTGTCCGCCGGTGCCGCTGCGGCACATCCGCGATATGCGCTGTGCGAGCTTGCGTGCGGCATCCGCCTTAGGGCTGCGTTCGCCGACAAAGCGTTCAAACCGCGTTTCGATATTCTCGCCTTGCCCGCCAAGCCCGCGTTCCTGCAGGAGCAGCGCCAGCATGGCCGCATCTTCGCTTTGTCCGCTCTTGGACACTTCAACGACCATATGTGCGAGCGGTGGCGGTAAGGGTAGGTCTGCAAGCTGAACGCCATGCGGCGTAATATGCCCCGACACGTCGAGCGCGTTGATGGACAGCAAAAGCTTTCGCGCTTGCTGAAGCGCGGGCGCCGGGGGGCCATCAAGCCAGCGTAACTTGGTCGGGTCATTCTCGCCCCAATGTGCGCAGTCGAGCAGCAACGGCGCGAGGTCGCTTTCCAATATTTCGGGCGGGTCAAATGGGGGAAGCCCGCCATTGCCTGCTTCCTGCCACAACCGATAGGCAACGCCCGCCTGCTGCCGCGCGGCACGCCCCGCCCGCTGCGTTACCGCAGACAGGCTCGCACGCTCGGTCACCAGCCGCGTAACGCCCGCGGCTTGGTCGAACCGCGCGCGCCGCGCCAAGCCGCTGTCGATGACGATGCGAACGCCATCAATGGTCAGGCTGGTCTCGGCAATGTTGGTCGCAAAAATGATTTTCCGACGCTGCTGCGCATCACGGCGGACCGCGAGCCTTTGCGCCGCCGGGTCAATTTGGCCATGCAGTTTATGCACGACGATATCCGCGCCAATACTGCCCAGACTGTCCACGGCGCGGTCAATTTCGCGCACGCCCGGTAAGAAAACCAGAATATCGCCCTCTTCCTCGGACAGTGCCTGCCGGACCGCGCGCACGATATCGGTTTCGATTGCCTGTTCGGCGCGCCGGCCGACATATTGGAAATTCAGTGGCCATCTTTTGCCATCGCTCTCGACGACTGGCGCATCGCCCATCAACTGGGAGAACCTGGAACCATCCAAGGTTGCCGACATCGCAAGCACACGCAGATTGGGCCGGAATGCCGCTTGTGCCTCAAGCGCAAGCGCAAGGCCAAAGTCGCTGTCGATGCTGCGTTCATGGACTTCGTCAAACAACACCGCAGAAACGCCGGCAAGCTCCGGGTCGCTGATGATGCGGTTGCGGAAAATGCCCTCGGTCATGACCAATATACGGCTATTGGGGCCTTGTTTGCTATCCAGCCGGGTCGTGTAGCCAACCCGTCCCCCGACGGCTTCGTCCAGCCCCTCCGAAATGCGCTCTGCCGCCATACGCGCGGCGAGGCGGCGTGGGGACAGCAGCAGAATCTGGCCATCACAATAAGGTTCGTCCAACAATGCAGGGGCAACCATCGTGGTCTTACCCGCCCCAGGCGGCGCAATAAGGACGGCATTTGGTGATGCACGCAACGATGCCAGTAGGTCTGGCATCACGGCCATGACGGGCAGCATATGGTCCGATGTCTTCTCAGCCATGGTGGTTTCCGGCTGTCATCATGAATTGCGACTGTGCCCGTGCTGCATCGGCACTGACCGTGCGATCAATATGCGCGTGCTATGGCGAATTCGACCGCCTCAGTCAGCGCAGATTTGGCTTCACCATTGGGGAAATGCGCAATCGCATCAATTGCGCGTTGCCCATAATGCCGCGCGCGATCCAGCGTATCGTCAATCGCATTATGCGCCGCCAGCAACGTGCGCGCCTGCTGCAAATCCGCATCCGAAATCCGGTTGCCAAGCATCGCGTCACGCCAGAATTTCTGTTCATCGGCATTGCCACGGATATGGGCCAGAATGACGGGCAATGTAACCTTGCCATCGCGGAAATCGTCGCCGCTGTCTTTGCCCATGGTTGCGCCATCGGACACATAATCAATGGCATCGTCGACCAATTGAAATGCGATCCCCAGATTGCGGCCATACGCGTCCAGCGACATTTCTTGCGCGTCGCCGCTCTCGGCCACGACCGCCGCAATCCGGCAGGCCGCCGCAAACAAGGCCGCAGTCTTCGATCCAATGATTTCGAGATATTTCTCTTCAGTCGTCGAAATCTGCCGCTGGGCGGTCAATTGATTGACCTCACCCTCTGCAATGACAGCAGACGCGTTCGACAAGATTTTGAGGACCTTAAGCGATCCGTCTTCCACCATCAGCTCAAATGAGCGGCTGAACAAGAAGTCACCAACCAACACGGCGGCAGGGTTACCGAAAATGAGGTTGGCGGCGGTTTTGCCACGGCGCATGTCGCTGCCGTCGACGACGTCATCGTGCAGCAAGGTTGCGGTATGAATAAACTCAACGGCCGCCGCCAGCTTGTGATGACGGTCACCGGGATAATCGAGAAGCTGCGCGCACGCTAATGTCAGCATCGGGCGCATCCGTTTCCCACCGCCAGCGATAAGATGCCCGGCCAGTTCAGGAATTAGCGGGATTTCGGACTGCATACGGTCCAAAATGACCGCGTTCACCTTGTTCATTCCGGGTGCGACCAGCTTGAACATGGGTTCCAACGATGGCGCACGATTTCCGCCGATTTTATGTATGGTTGCAGTCATAATCGTTTCGCTCTGACGACAGCCGCGCCGCAAGGCAAGTGCAAATGGCGTATTTCCTCTTGTCCGTTGCAGTCAATATCGGCACAGGATGCAGTCATGGACGATCAAGAAACCCTCACCCGTTTTCGTGAAAGCATCGACAATATCGATGCCGCGCTTGTATTCATGCTGGCGGAGCGGTTTAAAATAACGCAGGCGGTGGGCGAGTTTAAGGCGAAATCGGCGCTACCGCCAGCCGACCCTGCCCGCGAAGAACGTCAGATTGAACGGCTTCGGCAACTGGCCCGCGATGCGAAGCTTGATCCCGATTTTACCGAAAAATTCCTGCGCTTCATCATCGATGAAGTCATCCGCCACCATCAGCAGATCCGCGACGCAAGCTGATTAACTGGTCGCTTTGGGCAACCTAAGGCGCACGAGCAACCCGCCCAAGTCTTCGCTTTCTTCAAGCCGGACGGTCCCGCCGTAAATTTCCACAACATCGCGAACAATCGCCAAGCCAAGGCCAGTGCCCGGCTTACCGGTGTCTAAACGCGCGCCGCGGTCGAACAAGCGCTCACGCTCGGCTTCGGGTATGCCTTTACCATCGTCCTCAATAAGCATTTCGACAAAATCGCCTGCGTCTTCGACCGTAACAAACACGCTGCCGCCGCCATATTTGGCTGCATTTTCGATCAAGTTGCCGAGCATTTCATCGAGATCCTGGCGCTCGACACGCGCGGAAATTTCCTTGTCGCCCGCCATGTCGAGCCGGACGTGCGCATATAGGCGGCTGACGGCACGTTCGACCGACTCAAGGCTATCCCATATTTGCGCGCGGCTATGGCTATGCCCGCGCCGTCCGACGGCACGCGCACGCGCCAAATGGTGGTCGACCTGACGCCGCATTGTCGTTGCTTCGCGAATGATGGTGTCGGCGAGGTCGGGTGATTGCGCCGTGGCGCTGTTCATGATGACCGTGAGCGGCGTTTTAAGCGCATGCGCCAAATTCCCTGCATGACGCCGCGATTCTTCGGCCTGCTGCTCATTATGATCCAGCAAGGCGTTCAACTCATTCACCATCGGCATGACTTCGTCCGGCAAAGCGTCGGTAACCCGGCTTTCACGGCCACTTCGCATCTGCGCAATCGCTTTGCGCACCGCACGCAGCGGCCATAGGCCATAAAATGTCTGAAGCGCGGCCAAGATAATGAGGCCAAGACCGAGCAAAAGAAAACTCGTTACCAGAACGGACCGTAGCTCGATAATTTGCCGATCAAGGCTGTCACGGCTTTGCGCAACCATGAAGGTCCATCTCCGCTCAGAATCAGGGAGGTATACCTGCCGTTCAGCAATGCGAAGCGGTTCGTCACGAAATTCGTTACTATCCCGAAAATGGACGGACTCATCCTTGTGACTGGACGGGATTTGAAGCGCGCGATCCCACAGCGAGCGAGATGTATAAGGCATCGCTCCCGGAGACGTTATCTGCCAGTAAAATCCGCTATTGGGCTCCAGAAAGCGTTGGTCACCCAGCCGACGATTGTTCCGGACCTCTCCAACGGGGTCAATCTCCGATGACGCAATCATCGCGGTCAGAACATATTCCAGCTGATTGTCGAAATTCTGCTCGACCGAATTGACCAACACGCGGTCAAGCGCGGCGCCGCCGCCGATCAACAATATCGTAATCCACGCCGCAGCGGTCAGAATCATTCGGCGGGTCAGCGAACCCGTGCTCTGAAACTGGCTTCGCCACGTCGGTGCTGGATTGGCCGTTTTCATGGCGACCGGCGGTTTCAGCTGACCGGTTCCTCAAGGCTATAGCCAAGGCCACGGATCGTCGAGATCACATCTTGACCGAGCTTTTTGCGGATGCGCGTTACGAACACTTCAATCGTGTTGGAATCGCGGTCAAAATCCTGATCATAAATATGCTCGATCAACTCGGTCCGCGAAACAACCTTACCCTTGTGGTGCATCAGGTACGACAGCAATTTATATTCCTGCGCGGTCAATTTCACGGGCTCGCCACCCAGCGTGACGCGGCCCGAGCGTGTATCAAGGCGAACCTCGCCAACGGTCAGCTCAGACGAAGCATTGCCCGATGCGCGGCGGATGAGCGCACGAAGGCGTGCGATCAGCTCTTCGGTCTGGAATGGCTTTGCCAGATAATCATCGGCACCCGCGTCAAGACCAGCCACCTTGTCGGACCAGCTATCACGCGCCGTCAGAACCAGAACGGGGAATTTACGGCCTTCCTTGCGCCAGCGATCGAGAACCGTGAGGCCATCAATTTCAGGCAGGCCAAGGTCAAGAACGACCGCATCGTAATTTTCGGTCGAGCCCATATAATGGCCGTCTTCGCCGTCAGTGGACAAATCAACCGCATATCCAGCCCCTTCAAGGGTGGACTTTAATTGCTTGCCCAATGTGGGTTCGTCTTCGACGATCAAGATGCGCATGCTGTCCCCTTATATTGTTAAATATTCTGCCAAAATCGGGCTAGCAGATTCGCCGTCTGCCGCAAAATCCATTCAGCGTTGGCGTAGAACGTTGCCGGTCTTTCCATCGACATCGACGAAGATGACGCGGTCCTTGTTGATGAACTTCAACCGGTAAACCTGCGCGCTTGGATCATATTCAGGACCCAGATATTGCATCCCGCGCATACGCGGCACGACGCTCGCCTCGATCTCGCGCAGCGATTTTACTTTTCCGGCCGCCATATCCTGACGCGCGTCGTCCTGCTCACCGCGACGCGCATCGGCGGGAAAGGCAGCGAGCAACGCAATGGCCGAAAGCCCTGCGAAAATTGAAGTTCGGTTCAACATTCCTGCGCACTACCCCCATGGCATTGAACGTAAAATGAATGGGGCCGATCATCACAACCGGCCCGATAAGATTATTTCACCATTTCAAAGGTGAATGACATGCTTGCCGCGACGCTTAGCTCGCCCGGCGCAATCGGTGTCGACTTTTCAGATGCATCCATCGCGCGCAAGACCATGGGCCGTGGATAGCCACCGCCTTGGCTGTCGGTTTCTTCAACGCGCAAGACGCGGACATCATTGTAGCCAGCCTTTCTTGCAAGGTCTTTTGCGCGGTTCATCGCCGTTGTCCAAACCTTGTCACGGGCAGCGGCACGAAACGCACTGTCATCATCAATGCTGAATGTCGGACCATTGAAGCTTGTCGCCCCATCGACCGCAAGCGCATCCAGAAACGCGCCCAGTTTCTTCAAGTCGCGCAGTTTCGACGTCACCATGTTCGAAGCCTGATAGCCTTTGAAAATTTGCTGCCCATCGCGATAGTCAAATTGCTGATTGAGGCTAATCTGCGTGGTTTGAATATCGCGTTCGGCAATGCCCAATTTCTTCAACCGCGCGACAACAGAAGCCATTTGCACATTATTCGCCCGAACCGCCTCGGTCGCCGTTGGTGCCATAGTTTGGACGCCGGTTGAAAAGGTGGCGATATCTGGCTTTGTGTCTACAGATTCGGTGATTGTCAGATCAATGACGGGGTTGGCGGCAGTTATATTGACCTGTGTGGCCATCGCTTCGCCCGACGCCAACCCTGTGGTTGCGAGCAACGCGGCAAAAATCATTATACGCATAAGATGCTCCTATATGATGCCACCCACTTATATGGCGGTTTGGCGTGCCCAATCGATATAGGCTTGGCGAAGCTGAACGGTTGCCGAACCGGGCGTTCCATCACCGATGGTTTTGCCGTTGATTTCCACCACCGGCATCACAAAGCCTGATGCCGACGAAACAAATGCTTCCGCCGCCT
Source organism: Sphingorhabdus sp. (assembly GCA_044374245.1). GTDB lineage: Bacteria > Pseudomonadota > Alphaproteobacteria > Sphingomonadales > Sphingomonadaceae > Sphingorhabdus_B. The sequence continues at coordinate 8,644 of JBILOZ010000038.1, forward strand.
GTTCCGCCTCTGCGACCGAAAACGCCCGCTCTTCGATTGTTTGCGCAACCAATGGCAAAACCGCGGCACGGGTAATGCCATGCAGGATGTCGCGGTTCAGCGGGTGCGTCACCAGCATGCCATCATGCGTAATGATATGTGCGTTTTGCGCGGTCCCCTCAGTCACGACGCCGCCACGTTCCATCCACGCGTCATCAACCCCGCGGGCAATCGCCTCGTTTTTCATCAGCGACGCGTAGAGCAATTGCGTGGTTTTGATATCGGCCCTGCCCCAGCGCAGATCGGGCAAGGTCACGACACGAATGCCGCGCTTGGCCAATGGCGTGTCCGCCAATGACCGGCTTTGGCTAAAGGCCAGAACGGTCGGCGCTGTCCCTTCCGGCGGGAAGACAAAATCGCGATCAGTCGGCGCACCGCGCGTGACTTGCCAATAGATCATGCCTTCCTCGACAGCATTGCGCGCGACAAGTTCGCGGCAAATCGTGAGCCATGACGCCGCATCAGGCGCGCCTTTAATGCCCAGTTCGCCAAGCGAGCGGGCCAGTCGCTGCACATGGCCGTCAAAATCCACGAGCTTGCCGCCCAGTACCGAGACAACTTCGTAGACAGAGTCAGAGAACAAAAAGCCCCGGTCAAACACGGAGACTTTGCCATCGGTTTCGGGAACATATGCCCCGTTGAGATAAATATTGCGCATATGACGTCTGTGCTGGAAGCGCCGCTAATCGTCAACATCGACATTGTCATTCCCGTTGCGACCCCCTATCCGCCAGCGCATATGTCTCAACCCCCAATCTTCGCATTCGAAAATCTCGCGCTACAGCAAGGTGGCGGCTGGCTGTTTCAGGATATCGACCTGTTTATTGGCGCACGCGACCGGCTCGCGCTGATTGGCCGCAATGGCGCGGGCAAAACAACGTTGATGAAATTGGTCGCTGGCTCGGTCGAGGCGGACAAAGGCAATCGCGTTGTCGTTCCCGGCACAAATATCGTCATGCTGGAACAAGACCCCGACGTGACATCGTTCGATCGGCTCGTCGACTTTGCCATTCATGGCGAAAAAGGCCCGCCCGAATATGCGGTGCGCGCGATTGCGGACCAGTTGGGCATAAATCTGGATCGCGAAGCCAAGACCGCAAGTGGTGGTGAGAAACGGCGCGCTGCGATTTGTCGCGCGCTTGCAAGCGAACCCGATTTGCTGTTGCTGGACGAGCCGACCAACCATTTGGATCTCGCCGCGATTGAATGGCTTGAGGATTGGCTGACGCGGTATCGCGGCGCCTTCATGGTTATCAGCCATGACCGGACATTTTTAACCCGTCTGACGCGGCAGACATTCTGGCTGGACCGTGGCCTGTTGCGCAGGAATGAGATTGGCTTTGGTGGCTATGATGCGTGGACCGAGCGCGTCTATGCCGAAGATGCGCGCAATGCGGACCGGCTTGATGCCAAGCTGAAGATCGAGGCACATTGGCTTGAGCGCGGCGTCACTGCGCGGCGTAAGCGCAATCAGGGGCGGCTCGCGAAACTTTGGGAAATGCGCGCAGCACGCGCCGCAATGATCGGTCCGCAAGGCACCGCCAAGCTTGCCGCGGCAAGCGACGATAGCAAAACCAAAACCGTTATCAGCGCCGAAGGCATCGGCAAAAGCTTTGGCGACCGCACGATCATCAAAGATTTTACGCTGCGTATCCAGCGCGGGGACCGTATCGGCATTGTCGGAGCGAACGGCACCGGCAAAACGACCTTAATCCGGATTCTGACCGGTGAAACGCAGCCCGACAGCGGCAACATCACGCTATCGCCAACGCTGACCGGCATCGTGATCGACCAGCAGCGCAAATTGCTGACCCCCGAAAAGCGCGTGCGCGATGTGCTCGCCGATGGCAGCGACTGGATTGATGTGCGCGGCGTGCGCAAACATGTTCAGGGTTATTTGAAAGAGTTTCTGTTTGACCCGGCATTGATTGAGGCGCGGATCGGCTCGTTATCGGGTGGCGAACAATCGCGCATTTTGCTGGCGCGCGAATTCGCGCGTGAGGCCAATTTGCTGGTGCTGGATGAACCCACAAACGACCTCGACCTTGAAACGTTGGATCTGCTGCAGGAAGTCATTGCCGATTATGACGGCACAGTTCTGATCGTCAGCCATGACCGTGATTTCCTTGACCGAACGGTGACGCTCACTCTGGGCCTCGATGGATCAGGGCATGTCGATATCATTGCGGGCGGTTATGCCGATTGGGAGGCCAAGCGGGACAAACGCGACAAACCCGCAGCGAAAAAAGTGGAGAAAGCCGCCGCGCGACCAGAGGTAAGCCGCGACACCGCGCCCATCAAAAGGGTTAAGCTGACCTACAAAGACCAGCGCGATTATGATCTGCTGCCCAACCGCATTGCCGAGATCGATGCCGAGGTTGCGGCAGCCGAAAAGGAAATGGGCGAGCCGACGCTCTACACAAAAAACCCGGCACGATTTGCCGAACTGACGGCCAAGACCGAAAAACTGCGCGCCGAAAAGGACGCGGCGGAGGAGCGTTGGTTAGAGTTGGCTATGATGGTTGAAGAAGCGGCGACCTAACCCGCTATCCGATAGAAGGTCACAAGCCGGTCGAGCGCAATTTTCAGCACGAGCTTTCCGGACCGCACTGGCCAGGACATCTCACGTTCTGCCGCAGGCATGCTCTCGCCCACGCAAATCACGCGCCACGCAATGTCCGACAGGTCAGGGCCAAGCGCGGACAACGCATCGTCGAACCGCGCCTTTGCGCTCATCATCCGCTCTGTCCGGTTCAAGCCCGTCGGCGCAGCGCGCTTTTGCCGGCCGATCGGAATATTTTCCCACGACATGGTGACATGCGGGCCGAGCGCCGCAGATTCATAATCGCGGCGCAACGTTTCCCCGGCCAACATCTGCCGGTCCGACAAGTGGCCACGCGCATGCAACCATGAAAGCGGCGATTCCGCGAGATTGACGGTCACCGTGCGGCGGGCTTTCGCATCACGCGGCACTGGCCCGCTTTCGCGCAAGCCCCGCTCGGCCAATAGCCGTGGATCGGGCAGGTTACGTTTTGCGTGGGACTTTGAGGGCATATTTATTCTCCGCTTAATCAGCGAATCACCCTTGCCATGTGGTAAATATTGTAGGAAAGAAAAAACCTATCTGGTGATGGAGTATTTTATGCAAAGCCGAATTCGTGATGTGCGCAGGGCCAAGGGGATGACGCTTGCCGATGTGGCCGAACGCTGCAAACCCGCAACGACGGCGCAGACCATTGGACGACTGGAAACCGGTACGCGGGTGCTGTCGCTGATTTGGATTAACCGCATTGCAGACGCCTTGGGCGTTGAATCGAGCGATTTGGTGGCCCTGCCCGATCAGCAATATTTGCCTGTGGCCGCCATCTTAAACGAGGACGGCACACATGCGCCGACCAAGGAAGAGCGCATCATGGTGCCAAATGTGGGCGGGACGATGGTCGGCCTGCGTATTGCCGCGGCGACGGGCGAATATCGCCGCGGTGACGAATTATGGCTTGAACAGATTCAGCCCGATGCTTTTGGATCTGCGCTCAATCTGGACGTTTTGGTTCCACGCCCCGGTGGCCGTTTCCTCTTTGGCCGATTGTTGGGGCGCGAGGCGGGCAAGCTGCATCTGCTGCCGCTGGAAGCTGGAGCACGGCAGCAAGTCGTCGCAGACCCGGCGTGGATTGCGAAAGCCGTAAGGCTTGTCCGCAAGCTGTAGCGCGCTTGGAGCAGACATCACCGCGAACGGGCGGACATTCTCCTAAAAAGAGAATGCCTGCACGTTCGCCGAATTTCACGGACGTCAGGATTAAGATTCAAAACCTTCGCTGATACGCTCGGCCTTTGAACCGGCTTCATCGGTCGGCACAAAGCTGTGTGAGCCGACCTTGAGCCAGATGAGGATTGGCGCGGCCTGATAAATCGACGAATATGTTCCGACGACAATACCAAACGCCATCGCGGCGCTGAATCCGAAGATAACGTCTGGCCCGAACAGCACGAGGACGATCAACGGCAGCGAGATCGAAACGCTGGTCATGACCGTACGCGACAATGTTTCGTTCACCGAAAGGTTCAAGAGCGATGCCATTTCCATCTTGCGGAATTTCATCAGGTTTTCACGAATACGGTCATAGACAACCACAGTATCGTTCAACGAATAACCGATGATCGTCAGCAGGGCCGCGATGATGTTCAGGTCGAACTCCCAACCCGTCAGCGCAAATAGGCCGAAGGTAAGCGTTACGTCGTGGACAAGCGACCAGATGGCGCCCACGCCGAACTGCCATTCAAACCGGAACCAGATGTAAATCGATACGCCAGCCATCGCTGCGAGCAGCGCAAGAATACCCTTGCTGAACAATTCCTCCGACACCTTACCCGACACCGAATCCACGCCGTCAATGCGCACGTCAGGGTGACCCGCTTTCAAGGTGTCGGTAATCTTTGTCGCCATGGCGTTGGCAAGCTCAGGATTCTTGTCTGCGCCGTCCGGCAATTTCATGCGGATGGAGACCTGATTTTCCGCGCCAAAACGCTGAATGGTCGGATCGCCATAGCCAAGCTTCGCAACCGTCTCACGCAATTCAGTGACCGGTGCGGATGCGCTTTGCGTAAATGTCGCGCGGATCATTTGGCCGCCGATAAAATCGACGCCAAAGTTCAGGCCCTTTGCAGCCACCAAGCCAACCGACGCGACCATGAGAAAAAGGCTGATGCCAAAGGCCCAGCTGCGCCATTTCAGAAAATCGATATTTGTATCGTCAGGAACGACTTTGAGCAGTTTCATGTCTATATCCTCAAATCGTCAGTTCATGGGGACGGGTACGCTTCACCCAGCGTGAGACCCACATGCGCGTGATGGTAACTGCGGTGAACACCGATGTGACGATCCCGATCATCAATACCACTGCGAAACCGCGAATGGGTCCGGAGCCAAAGATGAACAGCAATACCGCCGCAATCACGTTGGTGCTGTTCGCGTCGAAAATGGCGCGGCTGGCTTCTTTGTAGCCAAATTCAATCGCCTGCACGACCCGGCGGCCCCGTTTCAATTCTTCGCGAATACGTTCGTTGATCAGCACGTTTGCGTCAACCGCAGCGCCAATGGTCAGAACGAAGCCCGCAATACCCGGTAGCGTCAGCGTCGCATTGGCAAATGCCATCACGCCAAGGATCATCCCGACGTTGATGACCAGCGCGAAGTTGGCATACATGCCGAAGCGGCCATAAACCAAGAACATCAGCACCAGAATTGCAGTGGTACCGATGACCGCAGCAAGGACGCCGCGGCGAATGGAGTCGGCGCCCAAATCCGGGCCAACCGAGCGTTCCTCCACAATTTTCAGGTCAACCGGCAATGCACCCGACCGCAGCGAGATGGACAGCGCGTTCGCGCTTTCGGTCGTGAAGCTTCCGGAAATCTGGGAAACGCCACCGAAAATCGGCTCGCGAATTTGCGGCGCGGAAATAACCTGTCCGTCCAACACGATGGCGAACAGCTTGTTGACATTCTGCTGCGTCATGCGGGCAAATTTCTGCCCGCCTTCGCTATCAAACTGGATGGTGACCGCAGGCTCATTTGTCTGCGAGTCAAATGTCGGGTCAGCCTTCACCAGCTTGTCGCCCGAAATGCCGCCCAACCGGCGCACGGCAATGTACGGCAGACCGGAGGGGTTATCGGGATAGGGAAGAACTTGGCTGCCAACGCGGGCCTTGCCTTGTGCGGTCTGATCGGGATCGGCTTGTTCGTCGACAAGTTTGAATTCAAGCTTGGCCGTCTTACCAATCAATGCCTTCAGCGCCTCTGGATCATCCAATCCGGGGACCTGAACGACGATGCGGTTTTCACCCTGACGGATGATCGTAGGCTCAAGCGTGCCCAAAGAGTTAATGCGGCGATCGATAACATCCTTCGCCGTGTCCATCGCTTGGTCGAGCGCGGTTTCATCGCCTGTGCCCGCTGGCGTCAGGATCATGCGGTTGCCGTCGTTCACGCCGATGTTCCAGTCGCGGCTGCCGGTCGCATTGCTGGTCAGCGGCAGCAACGCTTCGCGGGCTGCGTCGACTTGAGCGGGGCTGTCGACCGTGAAGCTCAATTGCCCGTTGGCACGCGACACATCCGAAATCGCAATCCGCGGATCGGCGCGGCGCATTGCCGTTCTGACGCTATCTTCCAAAGCTTCCAAACGTGTTTCGGCAAGCTGCGAGGTATCCGCCTCAAGCAGAATGTGGCTACCGCCCGCAAGGTCGAGACCAAGGTTGATGGTCGGCGTCGGCACAAATTGCGCGAGCTGCGCCCTGATGTGGGTGGGCAACACGCTTGGTATGGCAAAAAGCACACCCAGAATAATCAGGGTGTTGAGCATCCATACGCGCCAACGGGGAAAATCAAGCATAGGCTGGGTCCGAACGAACTGGGAAAACGGAATTTGGGGTCGACAGAACGGCTGTTCAACCCCAGCGATTAATCGTTAGCGGCTTTGGCGCCGCGCGGCTGCACATCGGCGATGGTGGATTTAACCGCCTTCACCCGAACATTTGGCGCGATTTCGACTTCAACATAGTCATCAGCGACTTTCGTCACCTTGCCCATCAAGCCGCCTGCAGTGACAACTTCGTCATTCTTCTGAACCGCGTTAATTTTCGCCTCATGCTCCTTGGCGCGCTTTTGCTGCGGGCGAATGAGAAACATGTAGAAAACGACGAAGATCAAAAGCAGTGGGAACAGCTGCACAAAAAATGCCGAACCACC
>JBILOZ010000158.1:0-4199 GCA_044374245.1 Sphingorhabdus sp.
TGCACGCTTATCGCACGCACAAATGCGCCGAACTTCGCGATTCCCACGTGGGGGAAACCGTACGCCTATCTGGCTGGGTCCATCGTAAGCGCGACCATGGCGGCGTTTTGTTCGTCGATTTGCGCGACCATTACGGCATGACGCAGATTGTCGCCGATAGCGACAGCCCCGCCTTGCCAATCCTCGAAGCATTGCGACTTGAAAGCGTTGTCACCATTGATGGCGATGTAAAGGCCCGCAGCGCCGCCACCGTGAACGCAAATCTGCCCACCGGTCAGATCGAAGTTTTTGCGCGCAATGTTGTTGTGCTCAGCAAGTCTGAAGAACTACCATTGCCCGTTGCTGGCGAACAGGAATATCCAGAAGAAACCCGCCTGAAATACCGGTTCCTCGATTTGCGTCGCGAAACGCTGCATGCGAATATCGTCAAGCGTACGCAGATCATTCGCGAAACGCGCCGCCGCATGGAAGATATCGGCTTCACCGAATATTCAACGCCCATCCTGACGGCATCCAGCCCCGAAGGCGCGCGCGATTTCCTCGTGCCGAGCCGCATTCACCCGGGCAAGTTCTTCGCGCTGCCACAGGCACCGCAGCAGTATAAGCAGTTGCTGATGGTTGCTGGCTTTGACCGCTATTTCCAAATCGCACCATGCTTCCGCGATGAAGACCCGCGTGCTGACCGTTTGCCGGGCGAATTTTATCAGCTCGATCTGGAAATGAGCTTCGTCACGCAGGAAGAAGTTTGGGACACGATGGAGCCAGTAATGGCTGGCGTATTTGAAAAATTTGCTGATGGCAAAACCGTCACGCCTGCCGGCCAATTCCCACGTATTCCGCATGCTAAGGCAATGCTGGATTACGGCACGGACAAGCCTGATTTGCGCAACCCGCTGATCATTCATGACGTGACCAGCCATTTCACCAAATCGGGCTTCGGCCTGTTTGAACGCATCGTTGAAGGCGGCGGCGTTGTCCGCGCTATCCCTGCGCCAAAGACGGCGGAAAAGAGCCGCAAATTCTTTGACGACATGAATGAATGGGCACGCAGCGAAGGCCATGCTGGCTTGGGCTACGTCACCCGCAAGGCTGGCGAATTTGGCGGCCCCATTGCCAAGAACCACGGCGACGAAGGTATGCAGGCGCTGTACGACGCCATTGGCCTTGGTCCCGACGACGGTTGCTTCTTTGCTGCGGGCAAGGAAGAGCAAGCCGCCAAGCTGGCGGGTGCCGCGCGCACACGCACCGGTGAGCAGCTTGATCTCATTGAAAAAGACGCATTCCGCTTTTGCTGGATCATCGACTTCCCGTTTTATGAATGGAGCGAGGAAGACAAGAAGGTCGATTTTGCCCACAACCCGTTTTCGATGCCACAAGGCGGCCTAGAGGCTCTGCAGACGCAGGATCCGCTCACCATCAAAGCCTATCAATATGATATGGTCTGTAACGGCTATGAGCTCGCCTCGGGCTCCATCCGGAACCAGCATCCCGATCTGATGGTGAAGGCGTTTGAACTGACTGGCCTGACGCAGGCTGACGTTGAGGATCGTTTTGGCGGCATGTACCGGGCATTCCAATATGGTGCACCACCACATGGCGGCATGGCGGCTGGCGTCGACCGGATGGTCATGCTGTTGTGCGGTGTGCAGAATCTGCGCGAAATCACCTTGTTCCCGATGAACCAGCGTGCGGAAGATTTGCTGATGGGCGCGCCGTCACCTGCCGAGCATAAGCAGCTGCGCGAACTGAACATTCGCGTCGTGGAACAGCCGCCCAAAGCGCAATCGTAAAGCATAGGCCGACGCCATTGCGCTGTCCCTTTTGGGGACAGCGTTTTGCTTTGTCTTGTCTATCGGCCGAATAGCTGCTGCAATCGCCCGATGGCGATTGATCTTTCAAACTATGAGTCCGGTAAAAAATACGAAGGTACCTACGATGAGGACCTGAAAGCGCTGCAGGACCGTCTTTCGCGGCTGCAGTCGCTGCACATATTGCACAATGCGCGTTCGTTGATCGTGATTGAAGGGTGGGACGCCGCTGGCAAGGGCGGCGCGATCAAGCGCATGACCGCGACGCTCGATCCGCGTTATTATCATGTCTATCCCGTTTCAGCGCCCACTACAGAGGAAAAGGACAAGCATTTCCTTTGGCGCTTTTGGAACAAGCTACCGGGTAGTCAGGAAATCAGCATCTGGGACCGAAGCCATTATGGCCGGGTGCTGGTCGAACGCGTCGAAAAATTCTGCAGCGAGGCAGAATGGCGGCGCGGATATGACGAGATTAATGAGTTTGAGTCGCGACAGGGCGAAATCGGCACGAAAATCATCAAGCTGTTTTTCCATGTAACGCAGGAAGCGCAGGACAAGGTGCTGATGGAGCGGCTCGGAGATCCCGCCAAGCGCTGGAAAGTCACCGCAGAGGACTTTCGAAATCGCGAACGGCGTGCGGACTATATGGATGCGCTGGCGGACATGTTTAAGCGTACACACACGCGCTGGGCGCCATGGACCGTTATCGACGGCAATAACCAGAAAGCGGCGCGGATCGCTGCACTGAAGCATGTTGTGGAGTCGCTTGAGGCCAGCGTTCCGCAGGATTTCCCTGATGCCAAACCAGAGATTGCCGCACTGGCCGAAAAGACATTCGGCTATTCCCCTATTGGATAAGCAATCTCGACGACTTCCCATTCTTTGGGGCCGGTTGGCAAGGTTACCGTTTTGACATCGCCGACACGGGCGCCGCGCAGGGCGCGGGCCAGTGGCGCGTTCCATCCGATGCGGCCATGGCTTGCATCGGCCTCGTCATCGCCGACCAACGTGATGACGCGCTCCACGTCGTCGATATCGGCCAAGGTAACCGTCGCGCCAAAAAACACGCGGTCGCGGTCTTCCTGCTTCGATGGGTCGAGGACCTTTGCAATTTTCATTTTCTTGGAAAGCTGGCCGAGTTCACGGTCGATCGCGCGCAGCTTCTGCCGGCCGTAAATATAGTCGCCATTCTCGCTTCGGTCGCCATTGCCCGCCGCCCAGTGGACGATTTCAACAACGGCTGGCCGTTCGACAGCGAACAATTGTTCATACCGCGCGCGCAAGGCTGCGAATCCGGCCGGGGTAATAGGGTTCGTGCGCTCCATAGCGCCTCTATGTCACCCCGGGCTTGATTTGCCCAGATATGTGCTGAGCGGCGTTGCCGACCGCACGCGCGCGCGTTCGGGGTGGAGATGATCGTACATCACCGCATTTTCCAGCACGCGGTAAACATAATCGCGTGTCTCGCTCAGCGGGATTTTTTCGATCCATTCCATCATGCCGATGCTGCCCGTGCGCGGATCGCCATAAGCCTTCAGCCATTTGTTCACATTGCCGGGGCCACCATTATATGCGGCAATTGCGAGGGGGTAGCTGCCGCCGAAATAATTCAGCATGCGTTCGATATATGTCGCGCCAAGGGCGATGTTGTAATCTGTATCCACCGTCAGCGCTTCGGGGCGATATGCCATCGCTATCTTGCCCGATGTTTCGCGCGCGGTGCCTGGCATCAGCTGCATCAGGCCGCGTGCGCCCGCGTGGCTGACGGCTGCCCGGTCAAACTGGCTTTCCTGCCGCATGATCGCATGGGCAAGCGTCCATGTTTGGTGGTGCGCGGCGGGAACATTGACCGTTGGGTAGCTGTTCCCCAAAAGTTCGGGAATACCGGCAGATCGGGCGCTGCGACCCGCCATCACCGCGAGATCGGGACGGCCCAGTTTTTGGGAAAGGCCAATGGCTATGGCAAAATCATCCGGTTCCTTGGCATTTCGGGCAATTGCTCTGAAGAAATTGCTTTGGTCCTTCCAACTTCCATATTTGGAGGCGAGGGCTGCGGCCAAATAGACTGCCGGTACATCGCCCTCCGCCAATACGGGTGCGGCGGGGGTGATGTGCGGTACTGGGGGCAGGGGGCGCCGGAGCTGTTCAAGCGACAACTGGCCAAAAAAGCTTTCATAATATGCGGCGGCTTGTTCATGATAGCGGGTGGCTGACGCTTGGTCTCCGGCCTTGGCCGCAGCTTTGCCCGCAAAGTGCAAGCCTTTCGATCGGGTTTGCGCCGATTTCGCAGCGGACGCATAACGTTCGAACATCGCAACGGCATCACCAGGGCGGCCAAGCCTTTCCATCGCCGTCATGCCAGCAAGCCATGTCAGGCTGGTATAGCGATCG
>JBILOZ010000159.1:0-4186 GCA_044374245.1 Sphingorhabdus sp.
GCTAAAACCCGGATTGATTGAACGCTTTTATGCTGGGAATAGCACCAATAGTGACAAGGCGCGCATCCTGATTGGCAAGCCGCCCATTCCCATAGGGAAAGCCATCACCGCAATCCGGAGCAAGAAGAAATGACGAAGACAGCAGCGATTATTGGTGCCGGATTTGGCGGCCTTGCGCTTGCAATGCGGCTTCAATCTGCAGGCATCTCCACAACGATTATCGAAGCGCGCGATAAGCCCGGTGGCCGCGGCTATTATTGGGAAAAGGACGGCTTTACCTTTGACGGTGGCCCAACGGTCATCACCGACCCGCCATGTCTGGAAGAATTATGGTCGCTGTCCGGCCATAAAATGTCGGACGACGTGGAATTGATGCCCGTGTTCCCGTTTTACCGGTTGAACTGGCCCGATGGCACGAACTTCGATTATTCCAATGACGCACCCGGCCTGAAAGCCGAAATCGAAAAGCTAAACCCCGACGATGTCGAGGGATATCGCAAGTTCCTCGAATATTCGAAGGGCGTGTTCAAAGAGGGCTATCAAAAGCTCGGTTCCGTCGCGTTCCTCGACTTCGCATCGATGATCAAGGCGGCGCCAGCGCTAATGAAATATCAGGCATGGCGTTCGGTTTATTCGATCGTTTCGTCTTATGTGAAAGACGAAAAGCTGCGCGAAGCTTTGTCATTCCACACGTTGCTTGTTGGCGGGAACCCGATGAGCACCAGCGCGATCTACGCGCTCATCCACACCATCGAAAAAGAGGGTGGGGTCTGGTTTGCCAAGGGCGGCACCAACCGGCTTGTCGCCGCAATGGTGACGCATTTCGAGCGGCTCGGCGGGACGATCCGCCTGGGTGATCCTGTCGAAGAAATCGAGACACGCGGTGACAAGGTCATTGGCGTGCGCACGAAATCGGGCTGGCGCATGGACTGCGACATGGCGGCGTCCAATGGCGACCTCATGCACACGTATAAGGATTTGTTGACCAGCAACAAACGCGGCGAACGCGCAACCAAATCGCTGCGGCGCAAAAGCTGGTCGCCATCGCTTTTCGTGCTGCACCTTGGCATTAAGGGCACATGGCCGGGCATTCCGCACCATATGATCCTGTTCGGCCCGCGCTACAAAGGCCTGCTCGACGACATTTATAAAAACGGCGTCCTGCCGCAGGATTTCTCGCTATATCTCCACCATCCAACCGTCACTGACCCAAGCCTTGCGCCCGAAGGTTGCTCGACATTTTATGTCCTCGCGCCTGTCGCGCATATGGGCAAAGCGCCGCTCGATTGGGATGGCGATGTTGGTGAAGCGTTGAAAGAACGGATTTTGGATGAGCTTGAGCGCCGCCTGATCCCCGACATCCGCAGCCGGATTATGACCCAGTTCCATTACACACCGGCCGATTTTGGCCGCGACCTTTCGGCGCATTTGGGCAGCGCGTTCAGCCTTGAACCCGTTTTGTGGCAATCGGCCTATATGCGTGCGCACAACCGCGATGATGCGATACCAAATCTGTATTTCGTCGGCGCAGGCACGCACCCGGGCGCTGGCATTCCCGGCGTCGTCGGCAGCGCAAAGGCGACCGCAGCGTTGATGCTGGAGGACGCACATAAGTGAAACGGCTCGCGGTCTATTGCGGTTCGGCAACGCCCGACAACCCCGTCTATATCGAAGCTGCGCGCAGCGTCGGAAAGATGCTGGCGGAACGGGGCATTGGCGTCGTCTATGGCGGCGGCCGGTTGGGGCTGATGGGCGCAGTGGCCGACAGCGCGCTTGCGGCAGGCGGCGAAGTCATTGGCATCATCCCCGAAGCACTGGTCGGCGCTGAAGTCGCGCACAAGGGCTGCACCGAACTGCATGTCGTTTCGGGTATGCACGAACGCAAGGCGCGCTTTACCGACTTGTCCGACGGCTTCATCACCATTCCCGGCGGTGTCGGGACGATGGACGAATTGTGGGAAGCCATCAGCTGGTCACAGCTTGGCTATCATCAAAAACCCGTCGGCGTTTTGAACATTGCGGGTTTTTATGATCAGCTTATCGCGTTCAACCAGAATATGATCGATGTCGGCTTTATCCGGCCGCAACATGCTGGCATCATGATCGTCGATGACACGCTGGACGGCTTGCTGGACAAAATGGCCGCTTATGTGCCGCACAAGACCATCTTCCAGATGAAAGCAGACGATTTGTGAACCAAGCCCATATCAGCCCTTGCACAGATTTTTGCCGTGGCTGATTTTGATCGCCCTGCCCTTGTTCAATTTGCGCAGGACAGCATATCGCGGGGTTCAAAGTCCTTCCGTTTCGCCAGCCGGTTGTTTGACCGCAGTACGCGCGAACGCGTTTGGTTGCTCTATGCGTGGTGCCGCAAATGCGATGATATGGCCGATGGTCAGGACCATGGCGGCGCGATGGCGGCGGTCACCGACCCTCAAGAAAGCCTTGCCGCCATTCGCACGCTTACCGCAAAAGCGCTGGCGGGCACGCCCACGGGTGAGCCAGCGTTTGACTGTCTCGGCGTTGTCGCGCGCGAATGTGGCATTACGGCGCGCATGGCAGAGGATGTGATCGAAGGCTTCGCACTGGATGCCGCGGACTGGCACCCCCGCCGCGAAAGCGATCTGTACCAATATTGCTATCATGTTGCGGGCGCCGTGGGCGTGATGATGGCCGTGGTTATGGGTGTTCCGGCGGATGACGATGCCACGCTCGACCGCGCCTGTGACCTTGGCCTCGCCTTTCAACTCGCCAACATCGCGCGGGATATTGCCGAAGATGACGCCGCCGGGCGTTGCTATTTGCCCGATGATTGGCTGGCGACGCTCGATATCGGGCCGGGCGAACATATGAAGCCACATAACCGCAAGAAACTGGCGCTGATGGGCCGTTGGCTGGCGGACGAAGCCGAACAATATGAAGCGTCCGCACGCGTCGGCGCCGCGAACCTCCCGCTGCGCGCGCGTTGGGCGGTGCTATCCGCTGCTGGCATTTATGGCGAAATCGCCCGCAAAGTCCGCGCCGCCGATAGCCACGCATGGGACCAGCGTATTTTCACCAGCCGCCCCGAAAAGTTTCGCTGGGTGCGCAAAGCCTTTGTTGATGCAGTTGCGAACAACCCGCGTGATATGGATCGCGCGGCATTGTGGACGCGGGCGAGGGTTTAGCAGCGCGGGCTTTATGGCGCTGAAGTGGTTATATAAAATTCGTCATCCTGAACTTGTTTCAGGATCTTACTTTTTCAACGTCGGCAGTAAGACCCTGAAACAAGTTCAGGGTGACGGTGATGGGCATGTGGGCCCAAAGTCAGGACGCCGACAAAATCCGCGCCGCACGCCCCGACAAGCGCTCCACTGCGGCGGCATGTATTCCCGGCGAACAGCAGATCAGGCCGAAATCCAATGGCTTGCGCTTATTATATACTATCGGTCCGCCAAGCGCATCGGTTACGACTGCGCCCGCTTCCTGCGCCACAAGATGCGCAGCGGCGATGTCCCATTCATTGCCCCAGCGCAGCGTTGCGACCAAGTCGGCACGGTCACAGGCGACCATCGTCATCCGCATCGCGATGCTGTTGGGCTTGGGCACCGTCACAAGGTCCACATCCAGCCGTGGTAATTCATCGGCGGGCACGCGTGATCCGGTAAAATCCAATCGCGTGCTGCCCGACAGCGGCGCATTGTTGCACGTCACGCCTTCGCCGCGTGCCGCCACCCAGATTTTGTCTTCGGCTGGCGCGGCCATCACCGCGAATATCGGAATACCATCGGCCACCAAGGCGACCGACACGCACCATCCGCTGCGTCCGCGCACATAATCGCGGGTGCCGTCAATGGGGTCAACCAGCCACAACAGCCGCGCATCCAGCCGCTTTGGGTCATCCAGCGTCTCTTCGGACAGCCATGCCGCCTCCGGCAAAATCGCTTGCAAACGCGTCGTCAGCAACGCGTCGACGGCCATGTCGATTTCGCTCACGAAATTGTCGCGGCTCTTTTCCCATACCTTGGCATCGGGCACTGCCCCATCGCGCCAGCTGGCAAACGCCAACGCCGCAGCTTCCTGCGTGGCTGCGATTACGGCGTCTCTATCAAGCTGGCGTTCAGGCACCTGCGATCATCATGCCGTCGATCCGCAAGGTCGGCACATTGATGCTGCGGATCCATTCCAGATCGTTCGCGGCGGTCAT
>JBILOZ010000160.1:0-4164 GCA_044374245.1 Sphingorhabdus sp.
GGCAGGGCTGGATGGTCGCGATGAAGACGCTTGAGTATGAACGCGGCGCGAAGGTCAATCCGGTCGGCGGTTATTTCGTCAAGGAAATGGACGTCATGGGCGTCATCGATATGGCGCGTTCGGCCAAGCGCGGCGGCAAGCCTGTGCTCGACGATCCCGTCATGCGCGACAGGCTGGTCGATTATATGATCGAAATTCAGGCGCTGAACCTCAACAACCAACGCCGCCGCATGGCGCCGTTGACCAGCGACCGTCCGATGGGTCTTGCGCTCATGAACAAGCTGGCGCGCACCGAGCTGGTGCGCGAGCTCACCGAATTCTCGATCCAGTTTCAAGGAACGCGGGCGGGCTATTATGTCGGTGACGAAAATGCGGTCGATGACGGCTATTGGCACCGGTCTTACCTGAACAGCTTTTCCGCCACCATCGGCGGGGGCACCAGCCAGATCCAAAAAAATATCATCGGCGAACATGTGCTTGGTTTGCCCAAGGGGCGGTGAGCCATATTAAACACCGTAGCCCTGAGCCTGTCGAAGGGCGCTTCTACGGCGGGCACGGTTTTTGTTTAGGAGAATGCAATGTCTGAAGTCCTAACCCAAGCGCAGGACGGCGTCCTGATCATCACCATCAACCGGCCTGAGGCGAAGAACGCGGTGAACCAAGCGGTCGCGCAAGGCGTCGCTGCGGCTATGGAGCAGCTCGACAACGACAAGAGCCTGAACGCGGGTATCATCACCGGCGCTGGCGGCACATTTTGTTCTGGCATGGACCTGAAGGCGTTTCTGCGCGGCGAGTTGCCGAGCATCAAGGGCAAGGGTTTTGCGGGGTTCATCGAATCCCCACCTGCAAAGCCATTGATTGGCGCGGTTGAGGGTTATGCACTGGCGGGCGGTATGGAAATCGCTATCGCATGCGACCTGTTGGTGGCGAATGACAAGGCGCAGTTCGGCATACCTGAGGTCAAGCGCAGCCTTGTTGCAGCAGCAGGTGGCTTGCTCACTTTACCATCGATTATCGGCAAGCGCATGGCGATGGAACTTGCGCTGACGGGTGACTTTATCTCGGCACAGCGGGCGTATGAGGTGGGCTTTGTCAATCGCATCACCGACGGCGCCGCGATTGAGGCCGCGCTTGAGCTTGCAGCCAAGGTCGCAGCGAACGGTCCGCTCGCGTTGATTGCGACCAAGCGCGTGATCAATGAGCGTCCGGATTGGAATTCGGCGGAGATGTGGAAGAAGCAGAATGAAATCTGCGGACCCGTCTTCACCTCGAAGGACTCGCGTGAGGGCGCGCTCGCCTTTGCCGAAAAACGCAAACCTAACTGGCAAGGCGAATAATATGGGCCACCCCGCCGTTCACGCACAGGCTTTCCCCGATAAACCTGCTGTCATCATGGCGGGATCGGGCGAGACGATAACGTATAAGCAGCTTGATGAACGTTCGAACCAGTGCGCGCATTTGTTCCGCAGCCTGGGGCTTCAACATGGCGACACGGTCGCGTTCTGCTTGGAAAACCGCGCCGAGTTTTTCGACCTTGTCTGGGGTGCGCAACGCGCCGGGCTGATTTATGTCGCGATCAGTTGCCGTCTGACGGCATCGGAAGTCGACTATATTTTGAACGATAGCGGGTCAAAGGCGCTGTTTGCGTCACCCTATTTGGGTGCGACGCTGGATCAGCTGCAAAGTCCTGTGAAGCGGTTCATTCTCGGCGGGGAACATGCCGGCTGGGAAAATTATGCAGCCGCAGTTGCGGACATGCCGACTTCGCCCATCGCCGATGAACGGGCTGGCACCGACATGTTGTACAGTTCAGGGACGACCGGTCAGCCCAAGGGCGTACGTTTCCCCTTGCCCGATGATCCGGACATTGCGGGACCAAACGCATTGTCAGGCCTTGCCGCGATGGCGTTCAAATTTTCGGGCGACAGCATCTATTTGTCACCAGCGCCGCTATATCATGCGGCACCGCTGCGGTGGTGTGCGGCGGTCCACCGGCTGGGTGGCACCGTGGTTGTCATGGAGAAATTTGACCCCGAAGCGGCGCTCGCGGCCATTCAGAAATACAAGATCAGCGCCAGCCAATGGGTACCAACGCATTTTGCGCGCATGTTGAAGCTGCCCGAAGAGGTCCGCAACGCCTATGATGTGTCGAGCCTTGATTCGGCGGTGCATGCTGCCGCGCCATGCCCTGTTCCCATAAAGGAAGCGATGATACATTGGTGGGGGCCCGTCATCCGCGAATATTATGCCGGGACGGAAGGCCAGGGGATTACCTTTATCTCCAGCGAAGAATGGCTGACGCACAAGGGTTCAGTTGGACGGCCATTGAACGCCATCATGCATATATGCGACGAAGATGGGGATGATGTTCCCGTGGGCGAAGAAGGCACCGTATTCTTCGAAAGCGCTGCGTCTTTCAGCTATCATAATGATCCCGAAAAAACCAAAAGTGCGACCAACAAACATGGTTGGACAACGCTTGGCGATGTCGGCCGGTTGGATGAAGAGGGCTATCTCTACCTCACAGACCGCAAAAGCTTCATGATCATTTCGGGCGGGGTGAATATCTATCCGCAGGAGATTGAAAATCATCTGGTGACCCACCCGCGTGTCCGCGACGTGGCGGTTATCGGTGGTCCGCATGACGAAATGGGCGAAGAGGTTATCGCGGTGGTCCAGCCGCTCGATATGGCGGACGCCGGTGATGCCTTGCGTGACGAACTGACCGCTTATGCGCGCGAAAAGCTGTCGGGTGTCAAAATTCCGCGCCGTATCGATTTCCGCGAAGAGCTGCCCCGCCACGATACCGGAAAATTATACAAGCGCCTGCTGCGCGATGAATATTGGGCAAAGCAAAAAGCATGACCGCCATTCCCAAGATTGCACCGGAGCTTGCGGCGCATATCGTCGACCCGGTTGTATACGGGAACTGGCGTGCGTTGCTGGATACCTTCGCCACACTTCGCCGCGATTCCCCCGTCGCTGTTGCTGAAATACCGGGCTATCGACCATTTTGGGTCATCACCCGCCATGCAGACATTTTGAAGATCAGCAAGGACAATGCGACCTTTCTGAATAACCCCGCGACAGTCGTCGTTGCGCCATTGATGGCCGAAATGTTTGTGGCGCATTTGATGAAGGGCAGCCCGCATCTGGTGAAGTCGCTGGTGCAAATGGATGCGCCTGAGCATCCCAAATACCGGCGGCTGACGCAGGATTGGTTCATGCCGGCAAACCTCAAGACGATAGAAAGCAATATTCGGGCGATTGCGAAATTGGCCATCGACAAGATGCTGTCTATGGACGGAACATGTGATTTTGCGCGCGACGTGGCGGCGATGTATCCCTTGCATGTCGTGATGGAATTGCTTGGCGTTCCAGAGAGCGACGAGCCGTTGATGCTGAAGCTGACGCAGGAATTGTTCGGCGGGCAGGATCCGGATTTGAACCGGATGCGCGCGGCCAATATCTCGCCGCAAGAAGCGACCGAGCTCATGGCGCAGACGGTCGCTGATTTTAACGCCTATTTTGAAGCATTGGCACAGGACCGCCGCGCTAATCCGCGCAACGATCTGGCAACGATTATCGCCACCGGAACCATCGATGGCATGCCGATCCCTGACTATGAAAGCGCGGGCTATTACACCATCGTTGCGACGGCAGGGCATGATACGACCTCGGCATCGACGGCTGGCGCGATGTGGGCCTTGGCACAGGACCCGGCGCAGTTTGCGAAAGTGAAGGCAGATCGCTCCTTACTGCCCGGTCTGATTGAAGAGGCAATACGGTGGACGACACCTGTTCAGCACTTCATGCGTACGGTCGGCGCGGACACAGAAGTCGGCGGCGTGCCGATGAAAGCGGGCGATTGGTTGATGCTGTGCTATGTCTCGGGCAATTATGACGAATCCGTTTTCCCTGACCCGGAACGGTTTGATGCGGGGCGCAGTCCCAACCGGCATATTTCCTTTGGATCCGGCGCACATCAATGTCTGGGCTTGCATCTGGCGCGGCTAGAGATGAAGATATTATTCGAGGAACTGCTTGACCGTGTAGATTCGGTTGAACTGGCTGGCGAACCCAAACGATCGCAATCGACGTTTGTGGGCGGCCCCAAAACTTTACCGCTGCGATTTGTGGCAGCTTGAACGAAAGAGGATACTC
>JBILOZ010000161.1:0-4150 GCA_044374245.1 Sphingorhabdus sp.
TGCTTTCGCGCGTGCGCCGCTCCACGACAATGGCACCAACCCCCATCGCTGGGTCTGCAGTGACGAGCTGAATTACTGCGTGCGTTCCATCGCCAACAATGCGCCGTGGGTGCGGCGGATATGGATCGTCACCGACAATCAAATTCCGCAAATCACGCAATTGCAGCCCGAATTCGCCGCGAAGATCAGCATCGTTGACCATAGCGATATCTTTGACGGGGCGGAAAATGCGTTGCCGACGTTCAATTCGCTGTCGATTGAAACCATGTTGTGGCGCATCCCCGGGCTGGCCGAACATTTCTTATATTTCAATGACGACGTCTTCCTGACCGCGCCGGTTACGCCGTCGGATTTCTTTGCCGGCGATGGCCCCGTGCTGCGCGGCAAATGGACCGACCACAGCGATCTGGCCGCCTGTGGCGCGAGCCGTGATGAGGCCAGCCTGCTGAACCATTTTAACCAGATCAACGCCGCGCAGATGATTGGCTATAGCGCCGACCATGTGTTCGAAAGCGCGCATGTCGTGCACCCGATGCAGCGTTCGGTGATGGCGGATTTATGTGCGACCTACACGGCCGAATTTGCGCACAACGCCAGCTATCGCTTTCGCGACACCGCGCAGTTCCTGCCGCAAAGCCTGCATAACCATGCCTGCCTTGCCGATGGAAGCGCCGCGATATTGGACACGCGCGATTATCTGCACATTGCCGTCGGCGCACATGACCAATGGAGCGCCGACGATGTCAGTGGCTATCTGGGCGGGGCGGAGCGCGACACGATCAAATTTCTGTGCGTCAATGACTTGCCACAGGTAGAGCGCCGCTTCCCCGATGCACGTGTGTGGATCGAACAAGCGATTGGCGGTTAGGCGGGCCGATTACCCCTCAATCATGCTCCCGATCGCCAGCGCCCATATATAGCTCGCGGCCGGTTTCGTCATAGACCTTGCTCATTTGCGCCATGCCGGCCTCTGCCTCTTCCGTCGCGATGAACGCTTCGGCTGGCTGGTTTTGCAAACGCGCAAATTCGCGGACTTCTTGGCTGATTTTCATTGAGCAGAATTTTGGTCCGCACATGGAACAGAAATGCGCGGACTTGGCGCCCTCGGCGGGCAGCGTTTGGTCGTGATATTGCTCCGCCGTGTCGGGATCGAGGCTTAGGTTGAATTGGTCGCGCCAGCGGAATTCGAAGCGTGCCTTGCTGAGCGCATCGTCGCGGACTTGCGCGGCGGGGTGGCCCTTTGCAAGGTCAGCGGCATGTGCCGCAAGCTTGTAAGTCACAACGCCGACCTTCACATCGTCACGGTCGGGCAGGCCCAAATGCTCCTTTGGCGTGACGTAGCAGAGCATCGCCGTGCCGTACCAACCGATCATCGCCGCGCCAATGCCGCTGGTGATATGGTCATAGCCCGGCGCAATGTCGGTGGTGAGCGGTCCAAGCGTGTAGAATGGCGCTTCGCCGCACACTTCCAACTGCTTGGTCATATTCTCTTTAATCTTGTGCATCGGCACATGGCCGGGGCCTTCGATCATCACCTGCACATCCGATTTCCACGCGCGGTGGGTCAGCTCACCCAGCGTATAGAGCTCGGCAAATTGCGCTTCGTCATTGGCGTCGGCAATCGATCCGGGGCGCAGGCCATCGCCAAGGCTGTAGGCGATGTCATAGGCCTTCATAATCTCGGTAATGTCGTCGAAATGTTCGTAGAGGAAGCTTTCCTTATGATGCGCGAGGCACCATTTCGCCATGATGGAACCGCCGCGTGACACGATGCCGGTCATGCGCTTTGCCGCGAGTGGAACATAGGGCAAACGTACGCCCGCGTGGATGGTGAAGTAATCCACGCCCTGTTCGGCTTGTTCGATAAGGGTATCGCGGAAGATTTCCCATGTCAGGTCTTCGGCAACGCCGCCGACCTTTTCCAGCGCCTGATAAATCGGCACGGTGCCGATGGGCACGGGCGAATTGCGGATGATCCATTCGCGGGTGTCGTGAATGTTGCGGCCGGTCGACAGGTCCATGACGGTGTCCGCGCCCCAGCGGATGGACCAGACCATCTTGTCGACTTCAGTCGCCACATCAGACGCAACCGCGCTGTTGCCGATATTGGCGTTGATCTTGACCAGGAAATTGCGGCCAATGGCCATCGGTTCGGATTCTGGGTGGTTGATGTTGTTGGGGATGATCGCGCGGCCGCGGGCGATTTCTTCGCGGACGAATTCGGGGGTGACGTAATCGGGGATGCTTGCGCCAAAGCTTTCGCCGTCGCGGATATATTCGGCCATGCGCGCACGGCCCAGATTCTCACGCTCGGCAACATATTCCATTTCCGGCGTAATGATGCCGCGGCGGGCATAATGCATTTGGCTGACGTTCATGCCGGGCTTTGCGCGGAGCACATGTTTGCGGACATTGGGGAATGGCGCAACGCCGCCGCTGCGGTCGGGGCCAAGCTGTCCATTATCTTCGGGGCGGACTTCGCGTTGCAGCACTTCCTCCACATCGCCGCGCTCACGGATCCAGCTGCTGCGAATTTCGGGCAGGCCCATGCTGATGTCGATGCGGGCGTTGCTGTCGGTATATGGCCCGCTGCTGTCATAGACGCGCACGGGCGGTTCGCCCGACGATGGCTCAAGATAGATTTCGCGCATGGCCACTTTGCGGTCGCCGACGTAGATTTTCTTCGATCCACGGATCGGGCCAGTGGTGACGCCAATTTCGGTGCGTGCGGGGATGTCTGCCATGTGTACTCTCCAAATTATCGCGAAGGAGAGCGCGGTTTTCCGATGCCGCTCCCTCCCTACGCCCGCGTCAACGGGATCAGGTTCAGCGGGTCGGATGGCGTTACCCATCCCTCTCAGTCACACGACTCCCCGGGGATGGAGATGCAATAGGCGCGTGAAGCGTATCAGTCCAGCAGGATGAACATCGTCACGGCAATGAAATTAGGCGGCAGCAACATCCGACTGCAGCGCCCTCCAGAATATGGGCGAACTTGCAAGGCGCAGGAATTTTTCCGCCAGCCCCGGTTCAAGCGTTTTGCCGCTCGCTTGCATGACGGCGGCCATTGCGGCCTGTGGCCCGTCTTTCGCCGCGACATCGTCGGCCAATGTTGCGACCGCAAGGATGTGGATCGCCAGCTGATCGGTTTCATTGCGCGGTGCGGCGGGTTCAAGGCCGCTTTGCAATATCCGCATCCACATACGGTGATGCAGGGTATCAAGGCGGGCGGCTTCAATATCGATCAGTTGCGCCAGCTTTGATCCAATCCAGCTCAAGCGCGCCTCACGCGTGCGTGCGCGCGGCGCTTCGGCGGCGGTTGCCGACGCAGGCTGAGAGGAACTGGCGGTAAACTGGTTGTGCGACGGAATCATAGCGGGCGCCCTATTTGCAGAGAAGCCCGATTATGACCCGCACATGATTTCCAACTGGTTAAGGCGAGTCAGAAAGTTCCGTCGTCGCGGAAGACAGCGCCGTTACAGCATATATTTCATCTTTACCCGCTGGCTGACGGCGGCGGCATCAACCTCAAACGCCGCGGCCTTAAACTTGGGCGGGCCAGCAACAATCACGGGGTTGCGGGAAAAGCCAAAGCCTTCCTTGGGCAGGAAAATGGCCATATCCATTTTGTTGTTGGCATTTTCATCATGGACCAACGCGACCGCATATGTGCCCTTTGCGATACCCGTGAACGATATATTTGCGGCATCACGCGCGGATATACTGGTCTTCAAACCTTTTGGATCCTTGCCGCAATCGGGGAAGAAGCGCGGATTGGCGGTGACGCAGACAAGGACATTGCCCTTCATACTGCGCAGGCCGGAGATGTTGATTTCAATCGTCGCGGTTGCGGGCGCGGCTTCAACTGCGCCGCTTAAGGTTGCGATCCCAATGGCCGAGACCAAGGTCAGTGCCGCACATTTTATCCCAAAACCTGAAATATAGCCCATAATTCCCTCGATATGCGTCGTGATGCTTTTGATGATGTGTCGCCGTTATCAGCCACTGCCCTAATTTGCCGTTGACGATGGATTTCGGGAAACATTCCCACCCCATATGGTTGGTCACGCCCATGATGGTCATCACCGATAGCACGACGCCCAAAGACGCAACGTGAATGGGAATGACGAAGACCAAAAACGGAATAACG
>JBILOZ010000162.1:0-4145 GCA_044374245.1 Sphingorhabdus sp.
CAGCTCCGCTCGTTCACGCAAGGACGTGCAAACTATTCGATGTTCTTCAATCATTATGATGAAGTCCCATCGAACGTTGCGGCCGAAATCAAGGAGAAGATGGCTTAATTGCCAGACGCTATCGGGCAGCTGCTTCTTAAAAGAGGCGGCTGCCCAACGGCACCTCGCGGTCGGGTGTAAAAAGAACGACTGCCCCGCTGGCATCGGGAAAACCGAGTGTCAGCACTTCTGACATGATTTTGCCGATTTGCCTTGGTGGTAAATTGACGACTGCAGCGACCAGTCGTCCGGGCAATTCCTCAGGCGTATAATGCTCTGTGATTTGCGCCGAGCTTTTCTTCACACCGATTATATCGCCGAAATCGATTGTCAGCACATAGGCTGGCTTGCGCGCATGCGTTAATGGCTCAGCCGCCAATAATTTCCCCACACGTATATCGACTGCCAGAAACTGGGCAAAATTGATCCATTCCGCGGCATCGGCTTGTTGGTCTGGCACAAGATGCATAACGGCCCCTTTATACATTTTGTGACGTTTTTGCCACATTCTGCAACAATTTCTTTGGCACCCTTCTCATCGGGATTTTTTTGACCAATAACAAGGGCGGGGTAGAAGGAATAGCCGAAGGTTCGCAGCCATGGAAAATGCCATGGCAAGGATCCAGTCAATCAGGGAGATTTTCATGTCACATTTTAAGTCTGTATCGAGCGCGTGGTTGGCGTGCGGAACCGCAGCGGTTGCGCTGATGGCGGCGCAGCCTGCATTGGCGCAGGATAGTGAAGACACAGCAACAGCAGCCACCGGCGAAGAAAAATCCATCGTCGTCATCGGTTCGCGCCGCACGGATCGGTCGGATACCGCTTCATCCTCGCCAGTCGATGTTATCGGCTCGGACGAGTTGCAAGGCCAGCCACAGGCTAACCTGCTCGACGTCGTGCGGAACCTGGTGCCGTCATTCTATGTGCCGCAGAACACGATTTCGGATGCTTCAACCTTTGTGCGCGCCCCGTCGCTGCGCGGCCTTGGTGCTGACCAGATTCTCGTCATGATTAATGGCAAGCGCTACAACCGGTCTGCGCTGGTCCAAGTCTACACGGGCGGCGATACCGCGTTGTCGTTCGGCTCACAAGGTGCCGACGTTGCCAATATTCCGGCGATCGCGCTCAAAAATCTTCAGGTGCTACGTGACGGTGCGACTGCGCAATATGGTTCCGACGCAATTGCCGGTGTTATCAACTATCAGCTACGTGAAGATGCGGGCTTTGATGTACAGGCGCTGTGGGGTCAGCAATATGAAGGTGACGGCACGCGCAAGCAGATGTCGGCCAATGCTGGCTTCAAGCTCGGCAGCAGCGGTTTCGTCAACATCTCAGGCGAATGGTTCGACAGTGCAGGCACCAGCCGCGGTGCGACGCGGCCGATCGCGCTGGAACTGGCGCGGACGCAGCCAGGCGTGGTTGGCAGCATCCCCAACTTATCCAGCGGCCTTCCCGCACAAATCTGGGGTTCGTCGCCATCGGATGGCTACAAGCTGTTCATGAACAGTGCGCTCGACGTCGGGGATAGTGCCCAGCTCTATCTCGTCGCCAATTATGCGCACAGCAAGGCGAACCAAAGCTTCAACTATCGCTCTCCCATCAGCGCGCCGGTGCCGCTGACCGTTGACATCGGAACGGGAACGCCAGCGACGCGTTCGCCCGGTCGTAACGGCGCGTTCAATACCATTTACTTGACGCCGTGCCCGGCTGGTAATGCGACTTGTCCGGCTGGTTCGTTCGTGTTTTCAAATCTTGCCAACTCGCAACAGACATTCAATTTCTCGTCGATTTATCCCGGCGGCTTTACGCCGCGCTTCATCGGTAAGGTTGACCAGTTCTACAGTGTTGCAGGCGTGAAGGGTGCGGCTGAAAGTGGCCTGACATATGATGTTTCGGCAACGCTGGCGCGCAACTCATTGTCGCTGTCGATGACCGACTCGCTCAGTGGCTCGTATGGGCCGCAAAGCCAGACCGAATTCTTCTTCGGTGAGCTCATTCAGCGTGAACAGAACGTCAATCTGGATCTAACCTATCCGCTTGAAGTTGGCTTCTTTAGCCCGGTCACCTTGTCTGGTGGTGCCGAGTATCGCCGCGAGGAATATGAGACGACCGTCGGCGATCTGCAATCTTATGGTGCTGGTCCTTTTGCGGTTCAGGATCTGTATCGCGAAACTGACCCGGGCGTATACGTGTTCAATAGCCGCGTGACCCAATCACCCGCCGCCAGCGGCTATGGCGGTGTCAGCCCGACCTTTGCCGGCACCAACAGCCAGCAAAGCTATGCGGTTTATGTCGGCGCTGAAACCGATGTCACAGAGCAATTCACCGCCGGCGTCGCCGGGCGGTGGGAGCATTATGACACCTTCGGCAGCACGGTTGTGGGCAAGTTAAATGCGCGATATGACTTTTCGGACGCGGTTGCAGTGCGTTTTACGGCGGGTACAGGTTTCCATGCACCATCGCCGGGCCAAAATAACACACAGATCGTGACCACCAACTTCCGTAGCGGGAATCAGGTGCAAACCGGCACCTATCCCGTAACCAGCGACATTGCCCAATATTATGGCGCAACCTCGCTTAATCCCGAAAAATCGGTCAATTTCGGGGGCGGCATCGTGCTGACGCCGATGGACAAGCTTAGCATCACGCTCGACGCTTATTCGGTCAAGGTTAAGAACCGCATCGGCATTTCGCAGACCTTTACGGTGTCGGCAGCGGACCTCGTTGCGCTGCCTTCGCTGGCCGTCGTGGGCCTTGCGGGCGACGTGAACTACTTCACCAACGGTTTTGAAACAGGCACCACCGGTTTCGACTTCGTAACCAATTACCGCACCGATCTGGCTGGCGGACCTTTAAGCCTGACGCTTGCCTATAACTATAACAAGAGCAAGGTAACCGACTTTGACCCGTCTGTGATCAGTCCGGCGCAAAGGTTCAACGTTTCGAACCTGCCGCCTAAGCATCGTGTTAATGCGTCGGCAAACTGGCAGATTGGGGATTTTTCGATCAATGCGCGCCAAAACTATTTCAGTTCGTGGGCGAATCAGCTCGAATATCCAGGGCAGAAGTTCGGTGCTAAATTCGTTACCGATCTCGATATCAGCTATACCTTCGCTGACCGCTATACCCTGACCTTGGGTGCCAACAATCTGTTCGATACTTATCCCGACAAGATTGCGCCGACGGCAACGAACCCGGTTTATGCGCTGACCAACAGCCTGGCTGACGGCCAAGTCTATCCGCGTTCGGGTGGTCCATTCGGGATCAATGGCGGCTTTTATTATGTGCGGGTTGCCATCGACTATTGATTCGCATGCAAATTAAGGAACGGGCGGGGGCGGGGGCCCTCGCCCTTCTTTTTGGGGTCTGTATTTAGGGTGTAGGATGACGGACGAATTCAAACATCGCATTGCCACGCCCGATGATCTGGACGCATTGCGCGCGCTGATGGTGCGGGCAATTGCGCAAAACCAGTCGGACTTCCTAACACCGCAACAGGTCGCAGCCAGCGGCAAGGTCATGGGACTTGATACGCAGTTGGTGCGCGACGGCACCTATTTCCTGATCGAATGCGATGGCCGAATCGCCGGATGTGGGGGGTGGAGCTTTCGCGCGACACTTTATGGCGGCGACGACAGCGTCGTGGTGCGGGAACCTGCCACACTCGACCCCGCCACCGACGCGGCAAAGATACGGGCAATGTATACAGACCCGGACTTTACGCGGCGTGGAATCGGCGCGCGCATTCTTGCGCTTTGCGAAGATGCAGCACGACAGGCGGGCTTTCAGCGCGTTGAATTGATGGGGACGGCGGCTGGTGTTCCGCTCTATCGTGCGCAGGGTTATACGCCGGTAGCAGCGCCGGAATATGCCAGCGTGGGCGATGTCGAAATACCCTTGCTCCGTATGGAGAAGCATTTCGGCTGATACGATAAATCATCGGTTCGACAAGGATATGCAGGCAAAGCTTGCAGAACCGGAAAAGACCTACTAAAGGCCACGCCTGATTCAGCAGGCGCGTCCCATCTGAACATAATCCGACATTTCTAAAGTAAGAAGGTTTGAAAAATGGCAAAGGCTAAATTTGAGCGGACGAAGCCGCACTG
>JBILOZ010000039.1:0-15114 GCA_044374245.1 Sphingorhabdus sp.
GACTCGCGTTCACTCATTGCCTTTATCCTTTACCCGGCATGTAAATCAGGCCATCCGAATTTTCGGACAGCTCGTGGAAATTGCCATGCCAAGCAATTGACCCTGTCGTCAACAAGTGACTTAAGGGATTTATGGGGGATCGTGCAGAAACTGCAGCCTTGGCGGCTGTTGAATCACTAACTGGTTGGTGGACACTGGCCGGTGTGGATTCTGCCGTGGGCGATGAAACCGTTAACTGGCTGGCCGCCGATGAAGTGACGGATCCTGCAAAACCGGCTGTCACGGCCAATAACAGTGCCGCCAATGTCCCAGTTGCACCGCAAGTTCCGTCTATTCCGTGGCCCAGTGATATTGCGTCCTTGCGGCAGATGGTCCGCGATGGCGCACCGCTTCCCGGCAACGACCTCGGTCCAGTTCATATCCCCCCAATTGGCCCGGAAAACAGCGCGATTGTCATTATTTCGGATTTGCCCGATTTAACGGATGCCGACGAAGCAACTGCGGGAATGTCTGCGGCGCACATTTTGCTGGAACGTATGTTGGCGGCGATTGGTATCAACATATCGGATTGTTACCGGACGTGGCTTGCAACCACCGTGCCGGCGACGGGGGAGCTTCCCGATCATATTCTGCCGGAATTGGGCCATTATATGCGCCATCAAATCGGCCTCATTAAACCCACATCAGTGATTTTGCTCGGTTCATCCGCCTGCAAGGCTCTGTTAGACGCCGATCTTATGAACGCCCGTGCAGAATTACGGAATGTTAACGATGACGGCCGCAATATCGCCGCATTGACGACATTCCATCCGCGTACGCTCATCGCGCGGCCTGCCATGAAGGCGCAGGCGTGGAGAGATCTGCAGATGTTTGCAAAAAGGGATGCCTTGTGAGCCCCAAGAACGCACATAGCGCAAACATGCGCGGCAGCAGAATGCGCGCGCTTAGGTGGCTTGGCCCACTTTTGGCGCTTTCCCCCGTGGCGGCTGCGCATGCAAATACCAGCGAGGGCTTTCGTGCGATCGTTTCTACGCAGGTTGCTCCATCGGTTTTGGATGCCAAGGAAAAGGCCGTTTTTTCCGCAATTTACGACGCAATTCGAAACCAGAAATGGGATGAGGCTGCACGGTTAATCGATGAAGCGCCGCAAGGTCCAATGGCCGCCATGGCGCGCGCCGAATTATATCTTGCCCCCGACAGCCCAAAGGTGGAGGTCGCGCAATTGCACGATCTTTTGCAGTCGGCACCCTATCTGCCGCAAGCGGAGCAGCTTGCGACCATGGCGCGCAAGCGTGGCGCGGATATTCTTCCTGAACGCCCCGGCATACGCCGTTTCTCATGGCTCGGTGGCGCACCAAAGCGCGATTTGCCCGCCAATGCGGCGAGCGATGCTATTCGCAGCGAGCTTCAACAGTTTATCAAAAACGACCAATCTTTGGCCGCAGAACAGTATCTGGAAACCAAGGTCGAAGAGCTTTCACCCGAAGCATTGACCGAACTTCAATACCGCGTCGCATGGTCTTATTATATCGAAAATGACGACCAGTCTGCGAAACGCGTTGCTTCACTCGCGCGCACGGCCGGTGGCGAATGGGGCACACAGGCGGCATGGGTGCATGGTTTGGCGTCGTGGCGGTTGGGTGAATATGCCGAGGCGTATGAGGCATTTGATGTGGTCTCACGCCTCGCTGCCAATGACGACTTAAAGGCAGCAGGCCTATTTTGGGGCGCACGTGCAGCGATGGCGGCGAAATATCCACAATTTGTGCAGCCAAAAATGCAAAAAGCGGCGCAGCTGCCCGAAACCTTTTATGGTCTGTTGGCGAGCGAAGCGCTCGGCATGGAGCCCATCGCCCGCCGGGCCGCCAAAGTCGTAAAGCTTGATTGGGCCAGCTTGAAAGATCAGCAGAATGCAATCCTTGCGGTTGGCTTAGCCGAAATTGGCCAAACGAAACTTGCGGATCAAGCGTTGCGCCATCAAGCGCGCATAGGCGATGCGCGGCAGCATACAAATTTGGCGCAGCTGGCCGGATCGCTGAACCTTGCCTCCACCCAATTTTGGTTGGGTCATTATGGCCCCGCACGCAACCAGAGCAACGCCATGGCGCGCTATCCCATGCCGAATTGGGAACCCCTCGGTGGCTGGCGGGTAACGCCCGCACTTGTCTATGCGCACACGTTGCAGGAATCAAACTTCCGCACAGACGTGGTCAGCCCGGCGGGCGCACGCGGGCTCATGCAGGTGCGGCCCGGAACAGCGCAGGATATGGCGCGGGCACGCGGCGCGACATTTGCTGCATCACAACTGGATCGTCCTTCGATCAATCTCGAATATGGACAATCCTATCTCGAAAAATTGCGCGATCTGCCCGCGACGGGTGGCCTGCTGCCCAAGGTGATAGCGGCGTATAACGCGGGCCCCGTTCCGCTTGCGCGGTGGAACAGCGAAATTCGCGACAATGGCGATCCGCTGCTTTTCATTGAATCCATCCCTTATTGGGAAACGCGTGGCTATGTTGCCATTATCCTGCGCAACTATTGGATCTACGAGATGCGGGCAAACAAGGCGTCGGGCAGCTTGAAAGGGCTCGCCCAATATATGTGGCCGAAATTTCCGGACGCCAATGGCACCGTAACTGCGCGCCGCGTCACAGGAGGCTCCATTGCCGCTCGATAACAACATGGCTTTCAAGCCCGTCAATATTGCGCTTCTGACGGTATCCGACACCCGTGGGCCGGATGATGACACAAGCGGCGATTTATTGGCTGAACGCATCAGGGCGGCGGGGCATAGGATCATCGATCGTGCGATCTTGCGTGACGATACCGCGTTGATCACCGCACGCCTGCACAATTGGATCGATGATCGCAATATCGACGTTGTCATATCCACGGGCGGAACAGGGCTCACCGGACGCGATGTTACGCCGGAAGCACTGGATCGCGTTAAGACCAAGGATATTCCAGGGTTTGGTGAGCTATTTCGTTGGCTAAGCTTCGCCAGCATTGGCACATCGACCATACAGTCACGCGCCTGCGCGGTGCTGGCACGCGGCACATATATCTTTGCCCTGCCCGGCTCGAACGGCGCGGTGAAGGATGGATGGGACCAGATTTTGGTCCATCAGTTGGATAACCGGCACCGCCCCTGCAATTTCGTCGAACTGATGCCGCGCCTGTCCGAAAGGTAAACGCGGAGCGTACTGCCGTTCATGGTGCTATTGCGCCGAACGCATATTTGTTCTTTATATGTTCTCATTCTTGTGGCATCATTTGCCTATGGAGAATGCAGTCGAACGCAATATTACAAAGGGACGCGGGGCGCCCACGAACGCGGTGCCAACGCGGTTTAACCTCAATAGCCGTGTTGCCGACGGAGACTGGCTGGACGCACGCGAGGCGTTAGATGGCGGGAAGCCGCCGCTTAAGACGACGGTGACCGAAGAGCTCGCCAAATCCATACTCTCGTTCAACAATTCTCCTGACGTCCCTTTTGACCGTTCGGTAAACGCATATCGCGGTTGCGAGCATGGCTGCGTATATTGTTTTGCACGGCCAACGCACGCCTATCATGACCTGTCGCCGGGGCTGGACTTCGAAAGCCGCCTGTTCGCCAAGCCAAACGCAGCGGACATTTTGCGCAAAACGATCGCCAAGCCGGGATACCGGCCAGCGACTATCGCAATCGGAACCAATACAGACCCGTATCAGCCAATTGAGCGAACATATCGCATCACGCGGTCGATCTTGGCGCTGATGGTCGAAACATCGCACCCGATTGTCGTCACAACAAAATCCGCGCGCGTAGTTGATGATATCGACCTGTTAAGCCAGCTGGCATCAAAGCAACTGACGGGTGTTGCGATATCTGTAACTTCGCTCGATGCAAAACTCGCGCGGACATTGGAACCCAGGGCATCATCGCCAATGACGAGGCTTGCGGCAGTGCGTAAACTGTCAGACGCGGGCATCTATGTGCATGTGAATATCGCACCGATAATTCCGGCGGTAACGGATCATGAGATTGAGGCTATCGCCGCTGCAGCCGCAGAACATGGCGCGGCGAGCATCAGTTCGATACCCATCCGCCTTCCGCATGAAGTCGCGCCTTTGATCCGCGACTGGCTTGACGCCCATTTCCCTGACCGCGCGGCGAAGGTCATGAATATCATTCGCGATATGCGCGGCGGGAAAGACAATGATGCCGAATTTTTCTCACGGATGAAGGGCCATGGTCCTTGGGCCGAGCTTATACGTACCCGTATGGAAATCGCCCGAAAGAAACATGGCTTGGACGGTTCCAAATGGAATGTCCGAACCGACCTGTTCGTGCCGCCAAATATGAATGGGCAGCTGAGTCTATTTTGAAAATCTCAGTTGCTCGGCTGCCCAGAATTTTGGGGTCAATCTTCTAGGACGAAATCCTTGAACTGCTGGCGCAGCGCAACCTTCTGGATCTTGCCCGTGCCGGTGTGCGGAAGCTCGTCAACGAACAGCACCCGATCTGGCATCCACCATTTTACGATCCGTTCGGCGAGATATGCCTTCACCGTGGCTTCATCGACCTCCGCGCCGGGTTTCTTTACGGCAATCAGCACAGGGCGTTCGTCCCATTTGGGGTGCGGAATGCCAATCGCGCCGGCCTCCGCAATTCCGGGGCAGCCAACGGCGATATTTTCCAACTCAACCGAGCTAATCCATTCGCCGCCCGATTTGATAACATCCTTCACGCGGTCGGTGATCTGCATCGTGCCATCGGGATGCAGAACGGAAACATCTCCGGTATCAAACCACTGGTCGGCGTCGACGGTATCCGCTTCCGCCTTGAAATAGCGTTTGATGACCCAAGGTCCGCGTATCTGAAGCGCGCCCGATGTCACGCCATCACGAGGAGCAACATTGCCGTCCTTATCAATGACACGCAGTTCGACACCAAATGGCGTTCTGCCCTGCTTACACACAACGTCTATCTGCTCATCAAGCGTCAATTCGTCCCAATTGGGCGTGGGTGCGCCCATTGTGCCAATAGGTGACGTTTCGGTCATGCCCCACGCGTGCGATACGCGGACATTTGCCTTCATCAGGCGTTCGATCATCGCGCGCGGCGCAGCGGAACCGCCAATAGTGACAAGGCGCAACTTGCCGAGCGACGCATCGCGCCCGGCGGCAGCCTCTGCATCCAAATGTGCGAACATGGCGAGCCAAACGGTCGGCACACCCGCGCTATGCGTGACGCCTTCCTTCAGCATCAGCCCGTGCAAGGTCGCCGCATCATTTGTGGTGGAAAAGACGAATTTAACGCCTGCCGCAGCCCCTGCAAATGGCAAACCCCAGCTCGCCGCATGGAACATCGGCACGATGGGCAACAAAGCCGCCTGCGGGCTGAGATCGAATATGCTCGGCGCGATTTCCGCCATCGCGTGCAACATCGTTGAACGGTGCTGATACAACACGCCCTTTGGATTGCCTGTCGTGCCGCTGGTATAGCAGAGCATGCATGGGTCACGCTCGTCGCCGGTCGCCCATTCGTAATTGCCGTCTTGACCGTTGATCAATGCGCCATAGCTGTCGTCACGGTCGAACACGATATAATGTTCAACGGTCTTCAGATGCGGCTTTATCCGGTCGATGATAGGCTGGAACATGGCATCATACATCAACACCTTATCCTCGGCGTGGTTCATGATGTAGATCAGGTCTTCGTCAAAAAGCCGGACGTTGACGGTATGAATGACGCCGCCAAAGCCAATGGCCCCATACCAAGTGGCAAGATGCCGATGGTGGTTCATGGCAAAGGTTGCGATCCGGTCCCCTTTTTGCAGGCCAAAGCCGGCAAAGGCTTGCGACAGCTTGCGAGCTTCGGCCGCGACACCCGCCCAATTTGTCCGTTCAAAAGTGCCATCAGCCCAACGCGTTACGATTTCGCGCGTGCCATGCTCTCGCGCGGCATAATCGATTAAATGGGTTACCCGAAGATCCCAATCCTGCATCGTACCGTACATCCAAGCTCTCTCCCTCATCTAACGTCGCCAATATTTTTGGCGTATATTTCCGTGTATATTTCCGATCAATGCACCAATGCTAGGCTCGGCCCAATCGGTGAAAGTTCAACATTATCGATCCCATCAATGGCCTTTACTTGGTCCAGCAAAGACGCGTCTATACGGTATTTGCGGCCCAATACGATCTGCACCCATTGGCCATCGGAAGACCGCGTTTTGATAATGAGCTCGCTCCGCCCGCCTTGTAGCGGCTCAACCATCTCGGCCAAACGTGCAATGGCGGTTTCTTGCGACACATCCATCTGCATTTTTAACCGCGATACGCTTGTCAGCCCGCTAAGCGCTTTTGCGCTTTTGACGGTGAAGCTGGGCACTTCGTCCCCTGCCCGCATGTCCATTTCACAATGCAGCAATAGGCATTCGGCATCCTTTGCCCATTCGGCCAGTTGACTGCCCACGGCCTCATCAAAGCAACGCACCGAAAACTGTCCGCTCATGTCGGAAAAATCGGCAATCATGAACCGCTTGCCCTTGCGGGATTCGCGCCAGCGCACACCTTCAATAAGCGCGGACATGGTGGCGGCACGACGCACGCCTTCGGGAATTGGGCCACTCTCCAGCCAAACCGCATAAGGTTTTGCGCCATGGCTCGCCGCCAGCGCATCATATTGCGAACATGGGTGGGCAGAGAAATAAAAGCCAAAGGCGTCCTTCTCTTGGTTCATCTGCTCGCCCGGCGCCCATGATAGCCGGCCATCAATCCGCAAGGCTGCCATGTCGGAGCCGCCCTCACCGAACAGTCCGCCCTGCCCGCTTTCACGAGAATCGCGGGCAGATTGCGCTGCAGCCAAAAGCGTTTCTGCAGCGCCATGCACGGCAGCACGATTAGGCTCCAGCGCATCGAACGCGCCCGCAGCAGCCAGATTTTCAAGGCTGCGCCGGTTTATCTGGCTGGGGTCAACACGATTGGCGAAATCATCGAGGCTTTTGAAAAGCCCTGCCGCAGTTCGCTCCGCCACAAGCACTTCCATGGCACGTTCGCCGACATTCTTAATGCCGCCCAGTGCATATCGGACGGCATGTTCGCCATGGGCGTTCGTCTCAACGGTAAACTCGGCTTCGCTTTGGTTGATGTCCGGCGGATGGCACACGACCTCTAAGCGGCGCATGTCATCCATGAAGATCGCAAGCTTGTCCGTCTGATGCATGTCGAAACACATGGATGCCGCGAAGAATTCTTCAGGATGATGGGTTTTCATCCATGCTGTTTGATATGCAAGCACGGCGTAGGCGGCGGCGTGGCTTTTGTTGAAGCCATATCCAGCAAATTTGTCGATCAAATCGAACAGCTCATTTGCCCGATTAGGCGGAATGGCATGGGTAGCGCAGCCGGTCACAAAACGTTCGCGCTGCGCGTCCATTTCGGCCTGTATCTTCTTACCCATCGCTCGGCGAAGCAAATCTGCTTCGCCAAGGCTGTATCCCGCCAATATCTGGGCGGCCTGCATAACCTGTTCCTGATAGACGAAGATACCGTATGTTTCATTCAACACCGGCTCAAGCAGCTCATGCGGATATTCGATGCTCTCGTCGCCATTTTTGCGTCGGCCGAACATCGGGATATTGTCCATTGGGCCCGGGCGGTAGAGCGAGACGAGCGCGATAATATCGCCGAAATTGGTGGGCTTAACCGCAGCAAGCGTCCGCCGCATCCCTTCGGATTCCAGCTGGAACACACCGACGGTGTCGCCGCGCTGTAGCAATTCATACACTGCCGGGTCATCATGCGGCAAAAGCCCAAGGTCAATGTCTACCCCGCGCTTCGCCAACATCTGTGTGGCTTTTTGCAAAACGGAAAGCGTCTTCAGACCCAAAAAGTCGAACTTCACAAGGCCCGCACTTTCGACATATTTCATGTCGAATTGCGTAACAGGCATATCCGAACGTGGGTCGCGATATAAAGGCGCGAGCTCGGACAATTCACGGTCGCCGATCACAACACCGGCGGCGTGGGTTGAACTGTGACGTGGTAAGCCCTCAAGCTTCATGGCAAGATCAAACAAGCGCTTCACTTGCGCGTCGCGACGATATTCCTCACGCAATTCGGCGACGCCAGCCAATGCCCGCTTCAAATCCCATGGATCAGCCGGAAGATTTGGCACCTGCTTGCACAGCCGGTCCACTTGGCCGTAACTCATTTGCAGAACGCGCCCGGTATCGCGCAGTACGGCGCGCGCTTTCAGCTTACCGAAGGTGATGATCTGCGCGACTTGGCGCGTGCCATATTTTTTCTGCACATAACGGATCACCTCTCCGCGCCGCGTTTCGCAGAAGTCGATATCGAAATCCGGCATGGAAACACGGTCAGGGTTCAAGAAGCGTTCGAACAGCAAACCAAGCTTGATGGGGTCAAGGTCCGTAATGGTCAGCACCCATGCGACGAGCGAACCCGCGCCTGACCCACGGCCGGGGCCCACCGCAATGTCCTGCTCCTTTGCCCACTTAATGAAGTCGGCAACGATCAAGAAATATCCGGAGAAGCCCATCGAGCAAATGACGTCCGCTTCGAACGTCAGCCGGTCGAAATATACTTGGCGCGTTGCTTCATCGGTAATGCCAGCGGTCTCAAGACGCGCCAACAGCCCCAAACGGGCGTCCTCACGCAACTGCGCATCCTCGGCCGTGCGATCACCTGCAAGGCTTGGCAGGATTGGGTTTCGATACGGCGCAAGCGCCGCGCAGCGCTGGGCAATAACAAGTGTGTTGGCCAGAGCCTCGGGCACATCGGCGAACAATGCGCCCATTTGCTTTCCGGTCTTGATCCATGTGTCACGGCTGCTCCGCCGCCGGTCTTGGCTTTCGACATACTCGCCATCTGAAATGCACAGCATTGCGTCATGCGCATCGAAGAAATCCGGTTCGGCAAAAAATGCGGGGTTAGTAGCAACCATTGGAATGTCGCGGGCATAAGCGAGATCAATCAACGCTTCTTCCGCAGTTTCTTCGCGGCTGTCGCTGCGCCGACTTAACTCAATATATAGCCGATCCGGAAACAAGGCCTGTAAGCGTGATAGGTATTCACCCGCGGCATTGTTTTGGCCATCACTTAACAGCTGCGTTACGGCGCCTTCAGCGCCCCCTGTCAGCGCAATCAGGCCATCGGAAAATGGCGCAAGCTGTTCGAGCGTAACATGCGCGTCCAAATCTTCGGGACGATCAAGATGCGCCATGGAAACCAGACGGCACAGATTATTATAC
This sequence comes from Sphingorhabdus sp., assembly GCA_044374245.1. Taxonomy (GTDB): domain Bacteria; phylum Pseudomonadota; class Alphaproteobacteria; order Sphingomonadales; family Sphingomonadaceae; genus Sphingorhabdus_B. The sequence goes on from JBILOZ010000039.1 coordinate 9,261, forward strand.
CCGCTTTCGTCCTGCGCAAATAATGGCAACCAGTCGCGGATGAACTTGCCATCGCTTGTCGGCCGCCGGACGCCAAGGAGCGCGCCAATGATCGGCTGCACGCCCTTTGACTTGGCGCCATCCTGAAATGGCATAACGCCATAAAGACCATTGCGGTCGCAAATCGCAATCGCCGGAAACCCAAGCTTTTTCGCCGCTTCACCAATCGCCTTGGGCTCAATTGCGCCTTCCAACATAGTGTAAGCGGAAAATACGCGCAAAGGGACGAAGGGCACATAGGACATAGAGCTATGTTAGATGACTCGCGGGATTCGACAATCCAACTTTTCGGCTAATCTGTGGACAATCAGGCAGGCTGCGCAAGAAGCTTTTCGATGTCCTTGGCAAGCGCCTCGGGTTTAACTTGCGGCCCATGACGGGCAACCACCTTACCCTTGCGGTCCACCAGAAACTTGGTGAAATTCCATTTGATGCCGCGCGACCCCAGCAGGCCAGCCTGCTGCTGCTTGAGATAATGCCAAAGCGGGTCTTCATTGTCGCCGTTGACGTCAATTTTTGACGCTAAAGGGAATGACACATCATAGGTCAGTGAACAGAAATTCTTAATCTCTTCCTCATTACCCGGTTCCTGCGCGCCGAACTGATTACATGGGAAGGCCAATATCTCCAGACCCTGATCCTGATATTGCCGATACAGCGCCTCAAGCCCCTTATACTGGGGCGTAAAGCCACATTTCGACGCGGTATTGACGATCAGCAAGACCTTACCCGCGTGCGCCGCCATCGCTTCGCTTGCGCCACCGGGCATTTTGACCGAAAAATCGTAAACTGACATCATCTATCCCCTTAGCTTAAGCTAATCTTCCGTCCTTCAGCCGCACAACGCGGTCCATTTTGGCGGCAAGGCGCTCATTATGTGTCGCGACAATGGCCGATGAGCCTTGCTCTCGCACCAATGCCATGAACTCACCCAGCACAATGTCGGCGGTGTGTTCGTCCAGATTACCCGTCGGTTCGTCCGCCAGTACCAGCTTTGGCCGGTTCGCAAGTGCCCGCGCGACGGCAACCCGTTGCTGTTCGCCGCCGGAGAGTTTGGACGGCCGATGGTGGAGCCGCTCAGAAAGCCCAAGCTGCGTGAGCAAATGGGTCGCGCGTTCAACCGCATCTTCGGGCGTTGCGTCGGCAATCAATTGGGGAAGGACGACATTCTCAAGCGCATCAAAATCGGGCAGCAAATGGTGGAATTGGTACACAAACCCAAGCTTTTGCCGGCGTATTTCGGTTTGACTGTCAACACCTGCCGAACTGACTTCTTCGCCATCCAATTTGATTGAACCCGAAAAGCCGCCCTCAAGCAAACCGACCGCCTGAAGCATCGTCGATTTCCCGGAACCCGACGGACCAAGCAAGGCCACAAGTTCGCCCTTGCCAACCACAAGGTCGACACCGCGGAGCACTTGTATGGTGACATCGCCCTGCACAAATTTGCGGCGCACATCGATGAGTTCAACGACATTATTCATAACGCAACACCTGAACTGGGTCGGTACTCGCCGCCTTCAGCGCGGGGTACAAAGTGGCAAGGAAGCTGAAAAGCAGCGCCAGCCCACAAATCGCCAGCACCTCGACTGGGTCTGTTCGCGATGGCAGCTCGGTCAGAAACCTGATCGATGGGTCCCACAAGTTTTGGCCTGTGAGAAGCTGAATGAAATTGACCACCGACTGCCGGAAATACAGGAAGATAGCGCCCAATATCAGGCCAAGCACAATGCCGGACGACCCGATTAACAAGCCCACGGTCATGAATATCCGCAACAGCGATTTTCGCGATGCCCCCATCGTCCGCAATATCGCAATATCCCGCGTTTTGGCCCGCACCAGCATGATCAGCGATGACAAGATGTTAAACACGGCAACCAGCACGATGATCGAAAGCACGACAAACATGGCTACACGCTCAACTGCCAGCGCCTCAAACAAAGATGCGTTCATGCTCTTCCAGTCCACGATTAGGCCTTTGTTTTCCAGTTTGGGCAAGAGCGGCGCGAGGATCTCATTCACCTTGTCGGGATTTTCCGTCTTGATCTCGATCATGCCGATTTCATCACCCAACAGCATGAGTAGCTGTGCCCGTTCGATGGGCATGATGACGAACGCCTTGTCATAATCATAAACGCCAACTTCAAAGATCGCGGCCACTTGGTAAGAAATTTCGCGCGGCACCGTCCCAAAGGGCGTGGTCCGTCCAGCAGGGTTGATGATCGTAATGCTTTGTCCGACCTGAACCCCCAAATTTTGGGCCAGTCGCGAACCGATAGCGACCCGGTCTTCATTTGGGCTCAACGCTCGCAAGCTTCCGGCGACCGTTTTTCCTTTTAGCGTTTCGTTTTTCAGTATGTCATTCACCGACATTCCGCGCGCCAGAATCGCTTCGACCCGGCCATTGAAGGTGGTGAGCAATGGTTGTTCAATCAACGCAGTAGCACCGGTGACGCCAGGTGTCTTCTCGACATCGTCCAATATCTGACGCCAGTCCTGAAGCCGTCCGCCATAACCCTGAACAACAGCATGGCCGTTCAGGCCAACAATCTTGTCGAATAATTCGGCGCGAAAGCCGTTCATGACGCTCATGACGATGATCAGCGCAGCTACACCAAGCGCCACCGCGACAAGGCTAATACTCGCGACGAGGAAGATGAAACCTTCGCCTTTGCCCGGCAGCAGATACCGGCGCGCCACCATGCGTTCATATCGCGACAATATCATGTGCGGTCACTCGTCAATGTTTTCGGCATATCCGGTTCTTAGGTTCCACCATGAGGACTGGCAAGCATTGTTGCAGGTGTGCAACAGCCTTTGAAAAAGCGCCCAATGGAGTGTGGTTCCAATTGCAAAGCCGCCAGCAATTGCAGATGACGTCATGGAATTCGTCGCGAGCCTGTAAAGGCCGATGGTTCAGGGGGAAAATCAGACCCGCCGGTGGGGACCGGCAGAGGACTGAAACTACGCGCTAGCAAAGCTGCAGAGCGAGGCCGTTCGGCAATATCCGGGCGGCCTTGTTTTTTGCGCCTTCATTTTTCGATGCATTTTTTCATCTTGCAATTTTGTGGGCACTCCCCATCTCATGACGCGGAGGCCGAAAGGCTCCAAAACGACATAGCTGACCGCTGCTTTTGCGGGGTTGGCACACACCAAATTGCTTGATGGAGAATTTGATATGCAACGTTTTGATTTTACACCTTATCGCCGGAACACTGTCGGTTTTGACCGCTTGTTTGAGCTGCTCGAAAATACCGGACGCGCAGCGACCAACGAAAACTATCCGCCTTTCAATATCGAGCGCACCGGCGAAAATGACTATCAAGTCACCGTCGCAGTTGCCGGGTTCAAGTCCGAAGAGATCGACATTGTAGCGCAGCAGAATTTGTTGATCGTCACGGGTAGCAAGCAGGCTGAAGGCAACGACAATCGTGATTTTCTGCACATGGGCATCGCGAGCCGCAATTTCGAACGCCGCTTCCAACTTGCAGACCATATTCATGTGACCGACGCTGATATGGCCGATGGTCTTTTAATTATATCGTTAGTGCGCGAAGTGCCGGAAGCATTGAAGCCACGCAAGATCGCAATTGGCGGCAAAACCGCAGCTAATGTCATCGAACACGCAGATAGCGCCAAGAAAAAAGGCACCAACGCAGCCTAAACATATTTGGGGCGGCCGATTGCCCGTCCGCCCCTTCACATATTATTAGCTCGGCTCGCAATGGGTCCGCACGGGTGTGAACCGCATTTGCACATTATTTAAAAGAGCCGCTTCGTCGATGCCAATGCGCCGATGAAAGCGTCTCGAATCGCTACACCAATCGGCTTTGCTTCACCGCGGCAGCAACGAAACTCGCAAACAGCGGATGCGGTGCAAAGGGACGCGATTTTAGTTCTGGGTGGAATTGTACCCCGATAAACCAAGGGTGATCGGGACGCTCGACGATTTCTGGCAGCTCACCGTCTGGCGACATCCCGCTAAAGACAAGGCCACCCTGCTCCAGCGCAGACTTGTAATGGACATTAACCTCATAACGGTGGCGATGCCGCTCAGAAATGTCCTGCGTGCCATAAATGCCCGCGACATGGCTGTTTCCAGCCAACTTTGCATCATACGCACCAAGGCGCATGGTGCCACCGAGATCGCCGCCCGTTTCACGTTTCTGGATGCCCTCTTCGCTCATCCATTCCGTGATGATACCAACAACGGGTTCGGTGGTTGCGCCAAATTCGGTGCTTGATGCGCAGGCGATACCTGCGGTGTTCCGCGCACCTTCAATGCACGCCATCTGCATGCCGAGGCAAATGCCAAAGAAGGGCACTTCGCGCTCACGGGCGAACTTGACGGCGGCAATCTTACCTTCCGACCCGCGCTCACCAAAGCCGCCGGGAACGAGAATTGCATTCATTGGCTCAAGCGCTGCGGCAATGTCATGTTCTGATTGCTCGAACAGTTCAGCGTCGATCCACTTGATATTCACCTTCACGCGGTTTGAAAGCCCGCCATGCGTCAGTGCTTCATTCAAGGATTTATATGCGTCGGCAAGGCCAACATATTTGCCGACAACACCAATGGTGACTTCACCTTCAGGGTTTTGTTGGCGGTCAATGATATCATCCCAGCGGGTAAGGTCTGGTTCACCGCCTGATTCCAGCCCGAACGCGCGCAGGACTTCATTATCAAGCCCTTCGGCATGATATTGCAGTGGGACCGCGTAAATGCTTTTCGCATCCAAGGCAGGAATAACGGCCTCTTTGCGCACGTTACAAAATGCCGCGATTTTCGCGCGCTCATTTTCCGGCAGCGGATGTTCGCATCGGCACAAAAGGACATCAGGTTGAATGCCCAATGATGTAAGTTCGCGCACGCTGTGCTGCGTTGGTTTGGTCTTCAGCTCGCCTGCCGCCGCAATATAGGGAACAAGGGTGACATGCACGGACAAGGTAAGTTCGCGGCCAAGTTCGTTGCGCAGCTGGCGAATGGCTTCGATGAAGGGCAGAGATTCGATATCACCAACCGTTCCGCCAATTTCGCACAAAACGAAATCAAGGTCCTGCGTATCCGCCTTCGCGAATTCCTTGATAGCATCTGTCACATGCGGGATGACCTGAACCGTCGCGCCGAGATAATCCCCGCGGCGTTCCTTTTGAATGATGGTCTGATAAATGCGACCCGACGTTATATTATCGGACTGACGCGCAGAAACGCCCGTAAACCGTTCATAATGCCCAAGGTCGAGGTCGGTTTCCGCCCCGTCATCGGTCACATAAACTTCGCCATGCTGATAAGGCGACATCGTGCCCGGATCAACATTGAGATAAGGATCGAACTTCCGGATTCGAACGCGGTACCCGCGCGCCTGCAAAAGGGCAGCAAGCGATGCTGCCATAAGACCTTTGCCAAGCGAGGAGACCACGCCACCGGTGATAAAAATGAACCGTGCCATGGGAGAAAAGGCTTAAGACACGTTTGCGACAAAACACAAGCGAACGAATCTGTTCACCGAAAAATAACCTGTGCAAAAACCGTTTTTTGTGCCGAAGCGATTATTTATCCAGCGGAACTTCTGATGCTGGAGCCGCCGAAGCTGGAGCTGCTGGCGCAGTCGTCACAGGTGCCGCCGGAGTCGCAGGCACTTCGGTACGTTCAAGGCTGCTATCGATTTCGCCCGTGCCACCTTTTTTCGCAGCAACGAAAGCCAAGGAAATCGAAAGGATAATAAACAAGGTCGCCAAAATGGTGGTGGTACGCGTCAGAAAGTCGGCTGCACCACGTGCGGACATCAATCCCGATGGGCTTCCGCCCATTCCC
>JBILOZ010000040.1:0-14679 GCA_044374245.1 Sphingorhabdus sp.
CTTAGCGCCCTTTTGAAGCGCGGTTGCTCAAACGCGTTACTCCAAAAGACGAATCTTGGGAGGTCACGCAAGAAGGGGCGCAGCTAGTCCAAGGATTTCATCCTGTCAACGCCTTTTGCCCGCTAGTAAGCGCGATTGCGCGGCCCTTGCATGGGCGTGGCCGCAGGTTTAGACACCCCATATGTCGATTATCAAGCCAATGCTTCGCCTGATGCCCCTCATTCTGCTCGCATCATGCGGCAGTATCGACGGGCAGTTTCCCTCGCTTGAACGGCGCGCGTACGAGAGCAATGACGCAATAACCGCGCCCAAAACACCGCCAGCAGCGCCGGTTTCCATGTCCGTGGAGCTCAAGGCGCAGGTCGATGCATTGCTTGCGCGGCATCAGCTCGCGCACGCGGCCTATCTCGAACGCCTTGATGCTGTGCGCTCTGTGGCCGCACGTGCAGCGGGAAGCGCCCCTGGCAGTGAAGGCTGGGTCAATGCGCATGTTATATTGTCGCGGCTCGATAAAATCCGTGATGATTCGGTCGCGGCGGTTCGCGCGTTTGATGGTTTGATTGCGGATGCCAATGCGGGTGATTCGGGGCTGGCGGCACTGCTGACCGATGCGCAAAAACCGGTGATAGATGATGTCGCTGCGCAAAATGATGAAATCCGCCGACTTTCCCGCCTGATCGGGGAATAGCTATTCCCTGCTAAGCGTAGGCGCATTTGCTTGCCTATGCGCGGCCCATGTGCACAAACTGGGTGATGAACGGTCAGCACACACACACCATTTCGCAAAATCCGGATATCCGGTTTCTCGGCAAGATGCTGGGGGACGTCATTCGCGCTTATGGCGGGGAAAAATTATTCCGGCAGACCGAATATATACGTTCGACCAGCGTTGATCGTTTTCGCAAAGTTGAAGGAGCCGAGGCGAGCGACAGCGGCCTTGGTGCGCTCAGCCTTGATGATACGCTCAACTTCGTCCGCGGGTTCATGCTGTTTTCGCTGCTGGCCAATCTGGCGGAGGATCGGCAAGGCCTTGCGCATGAGGACGGCGCGACGGTCGCCGAAGCATGCGCGCGGCTTATGGCGGAGGGCGTCGCCCTAACCGACATCCGCGAGATGCTTGGCCACAGCCTGATCGTACCCGTGCTGACCGCACACCCCACCGAAGTGCGGCGGAAGAGCATCATCGACCATAAAAACCGGATCGCAAAGTTGATGGAGCTGCGCGATCAGGGGCAGACGGTAACTGAAGATGGCGATGACCTAGACGCAGCCATCTACCGTCAGATTGCGCTTCTGTGGCAAACGCGGCCGCTGCGCCGTGAAAAGCTGTTTGTCGCCGACGAGATCGAGAATGCCCGCGCGACGATGCAAGATGTCTTTCTGACCGCGCTGCCCAAATTGTATGCCGGTTGGGAAAAAGCGCTTGGCGGTCGTCCGCCGGGTTTTGTGCGTCTCGGTACCTGGATTGGTGGCGACCGTGACGGCAACCCCTTCGTGGATGCGGAAACGCTGCGCTACGCCACAGCGCGTAACGGCGGCACCGCCATTCGGCATTATCTTGAGCTGATCCATAAACTTGGCGCAGAAATCTCGATATCATCGCTGATGAGCGATACGCCCGAGCCCGTGCAGGCATTGGCCGAGAAAAGCGGCGACACGGCCCCAAGCCGCGCGGACGAACCCTATAGGCGGGCGCTGTCGGGCATTTACGCACGTCTGGCGGCGACACATATCAAACTGGTTGGCGATCAACCGCCGCGCCCTTCAAGCCTTTCTGGACAGCCCTATGACGGCCCTGACGAATTGCGCAGGGACCTTGTCACTGTGGCGTCGGGCCTCGCCAGCGACGGCGATGGCGCGCTGTCGAGCGGGGGCGCATTGGCGCGGCTCATCCGTTCAGTGGAGATATTTGGCTTCCATCTGGCGACGCTGGATTTGCGGCAGAATAGCGATGTGCACGAACGCGTCGTTGCCGAGCTGTTCCGCGTTGCCCGCGTGACGCCGGATTATCTTGCGCTGGATGAAGGGGCGCGTGTCAAACTCCTCGTCGCTGAATTGACCCATAATCGGCCGCTGGCAGGCGAGTGGACGGATTATAGCGCGGAGACGGCAAAGGAACTCGCGATCGTCCGCGCGGCGGCCAAGGCGCAGGCTGATTTCGGTGACGCCGCTATCACGACCTATAACATCAGCAAGACGACCAGCGTCTCCGACATGCTCGAAGTCTATGTGATGCTCAAGCAGGCGGGGCTGTTCCGCATCGACGACGATGGAAAGCCGAGCGCCACCATCATGTCCGTCCCCTTGTTTGAAACCATCGCCGATCTTCAGGCTGCGCCCGATACCATGCGCGCCTTTTTCCAAATTCCCATGATGCAGGCGCTGGCCAAGGCGCGCGGGCATCAGGAAGTGATGATCGGCTATTCCGATTCGAACAAAGACGGCGGCTACCTGACATCCACGTGGGAATTATATGAGGCATCGAGCGCTTTGGCGGACGTGTTTGCCGACGCAGGTGTTGCGATGCAGCTTTTTCACGGGCGTGGTGGCGCGGTGGGCCGGGGCGGCGGTTCCGCCTTCGGGGCAATCCTTGCGCAGCCGCAGGGCACCGTGCAGGGCCGCATCCGCATTACCGAACAGGGCGAAGTCATCGCCGCCAAATATGGCACGGTCGACAATGCCGTCACGAGCCTGGAAACCATGGCGTCCGCCGCGATGCTCGTCACGCTGTCGAGCGACCCGATTGCGGGCGCGGATGTAGCCCGTTTCAAGGCGGCTATGGCTGAACTCTCGGCCAGCGCCTTCCGCCACTATCGCGGCCTGGTGTACGACACTGCAGGCTTCCGCACATTTTTCCGTCAGATGACGCCCATTAACGAAATCGCGACGCTCAAAATCGGATCGCGGCCCTCAAGCCGCACGGCGTCTGATGCGATTGAAGATTTGCGCGCGATCCCTTGGGTATTCTCATGGGCGCAGGCGCGGGTCATGCTGCCGGGCTGGTATGGCACCGGACAGGCGCTGGCCGATTTTGCGGACAAGGGCCTTCTGCGCGCGATGGCGGGCGAGTGGTCATACTTCCAGACCATTCTCGCCAATATGGAAATGGTCTTGGCAAAATCTGACATGGGCATTGCCGCGCATTATGCTGGCTTGGTCGAGGATCAGGCGCTTGCGCATGATCTGTTCGGCCGCATCAAGGGCGGCTGGCACGCGTCACGCGACAGCCTTTTGGATGCTACAGGGCAGAACCACTTGTTGGAAGCCAGCCCGGCGCTGAACAATTCCATCCGCCTGCGCTTGCCTTATATAGAGCCGCTCAACCTGCTCCAAATCGAGCTCATGAAACGCCACCGCGCCGGTGAAGCCGATGAACGGATTGGCGAGGGCATTCAGTTGACAATTAACGCGATAGCGACGGCGTTGCGCAATAGCGGTTAGGCAACCGGTAGATCGCTTCGACCAAAACCATTGCCCGTTCGATAAGCTGTAAAATCACAGCTTCCCCTGCCGCATCTGCCTGATATGAGGTTGCCATAAATAATATCAGGAGAGTTTCGATGCGTATAACCCAAACCGCCCTTTCTGCCGTTGCTGTGGCGCTGGTCTATATGGCCACACCGGCCATTGCGCAGACTGCTGCCGCTGCGCCCGTTGCCTCCGCCGAGGTTGACCAGAACGCGGCGATCATGGCGTTTTTTGAAGAATATGATGCGCAGCAGCTGGCGCGGTCGCCGCTGGGCAAATCCTATCGCGGCATCAAGGATAGCGACTATGGGAAGTGGGACGATGGTTCCGACGCAGCCGAAGCCCGCAATTATGAAGCCGAACGTTCGGCGTTGAAAGAAATGCGCGCGCGCTTCGACCCCGCCAAGCTGTCACCAGAAAACCAACTCTCCTATCGCCTCTTCGAAAAGCGCGCAGCGCGCAGCGAGGGCGCATATAAATATAACGACTATGGCTATATCTTCGATCAGATGAACGGCGCACAGAGCCAGATCCCCGCCTTTCTCATCAACATCCACCGCATCGACACCAAGTCCGACGCGCGCGCTTATGTGAACCGGCTTTATGGCATTGGCCCCGCAATGACGGAGGCTGTCGGCCAAGCCAAAACGCGCGCCGCAAAGGGCATCATGCCACCCAAATGGGTCTATCCTTATGTCATCGCCGATTCGCGCAACGTCATCACCGGAGCGCCTTTTGATGGCGGTCCTGACGCGCCATTATTTGCCGATTTCAAGGCGAAGGTCGGCAAGCTGAAGATCACGCAGATCGAAAAGGATATCTTGATTGCGGACGCGGCGCAGGCGCTCACCAGCGCTGTAAAGCCTGCTTACGAGGCGTTGATTGCCGAAATGACGGCGCAGGAGAAAGTCGCTGGTACCGACGACGGCGTCTGGCGCTTCCCCGACGGCGCTGGCTATTATGCGGAGCGGCTGGCCAACTACACCACGACCAACATGACGCCAGACCAAATCCATGAATTGGGTCTTGCTCAGGTTGCGCGCATCCATAAGGAAATGGGCGTCGTCCAAAAGAAGATGGGCGTGAAGGGCGACCTTCAAGCTTTCTTCAAATATATGCGTACCGAGCCCAAATTCTACGCGCCCGAAACCGAAGAGGGCCGCGCGCTCTATCTGTCCGAAACGCAAAAGGCGCAGGACGCGGTCACACCATTGCTGCCCAAATGGTTTGGGACACTGCCCAAGGCGCCGTTGGTTGTGAGGCCAGTGGAAGCGTTCCGCGAAAAGTCTGCGGGCAAGGCGTTTTACCAGCGCCCCGCACCCGATGGGTCGCGCCCCGGCACTTATTACGCCAACCTCTATAAAATGGCCGACATGCCGCTGACCGAGGTCGAAGCATTGTTCTACCACGAAGGCATCCCCGGCCACCATTTGCAGCTGGCGATCCAGACCGAGCTGAAAGACGTGCCTGCCTTCCGCCAATTTGGCGGGGTGACGGCTTATTCCGAAGGCTGGGGGCTCTATTCGGAGAAGCTCGCCAAGGATATGGGGCTCTATACGGATCCGGCGCGCGATTTCGGTCGGCTGCAATTGGAACTGCACCGCGCCATCCGGCTCGTGGTCGACAGCGGTCTGCACCACAAACGCTGGACGCGCGAGCAGGCGATCACATATGTCGAGGATAACTCGGCAGACGCCCCCGGCGGCATCGTGAAGGCCATCGAGCGTTACATCATCTACCCCGGTCAGGCGACGGCGTACATGGTCGGCCGCCTGAAAATCAGTGAGCTACGGGGCAAGGCGCAAAAGGCACTCGGCAAGAAATTTGACATTCGCGGTTTCCACGACACGGTGCTGAAATCAGGCCCCGTTCCGTTGGATGTGCTTGAAGAGCAAGTCGATGCTTGGATTGCGTCGCGCAAGTAAGAAAACGAAGGGACAGCGCCTAGTTTGACGGCGCTGTCCCTTCGTCAATTGCCCGCGCTTTGAAACCAAAATGTATCCGCACCCAGACGCCCAGTTGCGGTTTGTTGTCGATGCGCGGGGGTTTGACGAGGAACTGCCACGCGGCGAGGCGAAGGGCTTTGGCGAGGCCAGTGCCGCGCGGGGTTTCGCCGATAATCTGGCAGTTTTCGACGCGGTTATGTGCTGCCATGCGGCAGGCGATGTCGGCCGATGCGCCGGGGGGTATCCGCTTGATAGCCGCGAGATAGGGCGTGAGTTCGCTGTCATAGGGTTCGCGTAGCCACGCCACGGGGTAAAGCTGCGCACCGCCGGGCCCGAGCCCCGGGCCCATCATACCGTTGGCGCCCTGTCCATTTCCTTTGCCCTCGCCCGATCCGCTGCCGCCGCTGGCCGGAAATTTGGACAGGTCCATGGCGTCCAATTCAGACTTGCTCACTTTGATAAAGTCGGGGCTGGGCGGCGGGGCCTTCACCGGATTTACCGGCGGTAATAATGGTATCGGGATTGGCGGCGTAATCGTTTGTTGCTGCTCTTTGGTCACCGGCGTCTTGGTTTCATTCTTTTCTGCCGATGATGCCGCGTCCGATTCAGCCTCCAACGAAAATGTATTTAGAACGCGCGTCCCTGCCGCTGGCCCACCAGACCGCATACTTAGGCTGAGTATCGCGAGAATGATGATGGCTTCGAGCAACAGCGCGATGACCACACCAAGGCCCCGTCGCCGGACCAAATCCCACCGCGGCTCAGTGGTCCAATCTGTCTGTTCTGAATAGGCCATGCGCGCAGGGCGACCTTTACGGTATCAGGCAGAGCTTGCAATGCGTGAATTTAACGGTGCGTCGCGTGCCGCAGACTACAGCGGAACGAAGCGGACCTTCAATCCATCCTTTGGCTTGGGGATTGGCCACGCCTGCCAATCGGGCGCGTAACCATCTGCAATCTCCACGCGAACCGAGGTCAGCAGGTGATGCGTGAACAGCTTCATCTGCATATAGGCGAAATGCAGACCGAGGCACATATGCGCGCCACCGCCAAACGGCACCCACGCATATTTATGCCGGGCCTTCACCTTATCCGGCGTAAACCGCATGGGATCGAACGTTTCGGGGTCCTCCCAATATTCGGGCATCATGTGCACATAAGATGGGCTGATGCTGACCGACGTGCCCTTCGGAATGTGATAGCCCATAAATTCGAAGTCTTTGAGCGCGCGGCGCGGGATCGACGGCACCGGCGAAATCATCCGCAGCGCTTCTTTAAATGCATATTCGGTGAGTTCGAACTTATCGAGGTCCGCAAAGGCGATGTCGGCACCGGCTGGCGCGATGGCGAGGCACTCCTCGCGCAGTTTTTGCTGCCACTCGGGGTGTTTGGCGAGGTACCAGATCATCGACGTAACCGACGATGTGATGGTGTCATGTGCCGCCATCATCAGGAAGTTCATATGGTCGATCAGCTCGCCGTCCGACATATATTCGCCGTCTTCGCGCTTTGACCGGCAGAACTGGCTGAACATATCCTGCCGGTTTTCATTGCGGCGGCGCTCGGCAATTTGTGGTCCGAAATAGTCGATCAGATATTTGCGACCAGCAACGCCTTTGCCCATTGACGTAAAGGGAATGGGCGCGCGGATCGGCGCGACCGAGGCCTGAACCATGTCGACGAAAGCCTTGTTAATCTTGTCGGCCTCTGGCCCCAAGGGGATCCCTAAGAAGCTGCTCGCCGCGACATCAAGCGTGAGTTGCTTGATCGCCGGATAGAACAGCATGTCACCGCGCCAATCCTTCAACTGCTCGGCAAAAATACGGTTCATGTCTTGGGTATAGGCACGCATCGGGCCTGGCTTAAACGCGATCCCCAATGCGCGACGGTCCATGCGGTGATGGTCAAAATCCATCAACATCAGGCCGCGGGGGAAGAGCAGATTAAGCACTGGGCCCCAGCCTTGCTCAGACGAGAAAAGCTTTTCCCGGTCGAACAACATCAATTCATTTGCCTCGGCACCAACCAAGGAAATCGTCGGATTACCAAAGGCATTGGTGCGGAAAACCTTACCATAGGTTTTGACCATGCGCGCGCCATAAGCGGGCGGATCGCGCAGTACGCGGAATGTTGTGCCGACAATTGGCAGGCCATTTTCACCTGGAATATGCGCAAGCTCATCAATCTTTTTGCGCGGCACCCAATGCGGGTTCGCAGCTTCGCTATGGGCAAGGGCCATGGGCTTCATTCCTGTTTAATTGCGCGGTTAAGGTTTACTGCCATGGATGTCAGTACGGTGCAAGTGGGACATGGGCGCGCCGCATTAACGGACTGCGTAATGTTAAAGGCCTTTTAGCGTCTAACGCGCCCACGACCCTCTGCGCATTTTCGCTACGCATTGGATGGCAAACTGCCGATGACGCCGGGACGCGCACGCACAAATAACGGCGTCATGCGAAGTTTCAATATGTCCGGAAGACCAAGCCTGCGCCGCGCATAGCGTACAAAAAGTTGGTGACCCCTACGGGAATCGAACCCGTGTTTCAGCCGTGAAAGGGCCGCGTCCTAACCGCTAGACGAAGGGGCCAATCGCTTGGCGAGCCGCGCCTTTACGGATTCGTTATGCACTCGTCAAGGCCAAGTTCGCGCTATTTCAGTCGGCGAATGCGATGTCGTCGACGTGGAGCTCTGCTTTTGGCGTTGCGCCCCAATCGTCGATCTTCGCGCGGCCCGCAAACCAGTAGCGTCGCCCGCGATCTGCGTGCAGCATTGTCTGGCCCAAAACAGTCTCGCCCTGACGGAAGGCCATCACTTTAAACGACTGCCCGTCGTCGCCCGCGACGATCGCGCGGACATGGTCTTTGCCGACGATATCGCACTTGATGATGCGCAGCGGCCCCGTGACCACGCGTGGCCCTGGCCAGCCCATGCCATAGGGGCCAGCGGATTCCATCGCATCGACAAAAATCGGGTTTAGGCCCCGCGGCGCGACGATGGCGTCGATCAAAAGCGCCTTTGATCCTGATGCGTTGCTGACGTCGACGGACAACCGCGCGTCCAACCAATCGGCCAGCGCATCAATTTTGTCATGCGCCACGGTCAGCCCCGCCGCCATGGCATGGCCGCCGCCGGCCTCAAGCAATCCAGCCTCACGCGCAGATATAATCGCGGCACCCAAATCAACGCCCGCGATCGAACGGCCCGACCCCTTGCCGACACCATGTTCGTCCACAGCAATGACGATGGATGGCTTGCCGGTTTTTTCCTTAATTCGGCCCGCGACGATGCCAATGACGCCGGGGTGCCAGCCTTCGCCCGACAGCAATGCCACTGCGCGGTTGTGCTGCCCCGCCAACATAGCCTCTGCCTGTTCTTGCACCACCGATTCAATCGCCCGCCGTTCTTCGTTCAACCGATCAAGCTCAAGCGCGATCTCTTGCGCCTCCGCCGCGTCCTCGGTGGTGAGCAGACGCACGCCAAGGTCCGACTTGCCCACACGGCCGCCTGCGTTGATGCGTGGGCCCAAGGCAAAGCCAAGGTCGGAGCAAATAGGTGCGCGAGTCAGGCGGCTCGCCTGAATGAGCGCCGACAGGCCAATGTTGCGGCGCGCGGCCATCACCTTTAACCCTTGCGCGACAAACGCCCGGTTCAGGCCCCTGAGCTGCGCCACGTCCGCCACGGTGCCCAGCGCGACCAAATCCAGCAAGTCCATGATTTTGGGTTCTGCGCGGGTTGCGAAATGGCCACGGCTCCGCAGCGTCCGGATGAGCGCGGCGCCCAACAGGAATGCCACGCCAACCGCCGCCAGATGCCCGTGGGATGCCGCGTCGTCGGTTTCGTCCAAGCGGTTGGGGTTTACGAGCGCAAAGGCCTGAGGAAGCTCTGAGGCGCATTTGTGATGGTCGACAACAATGACCTCAAGTCCAGCCGCCTTGGCTTGCGCAAGCGCGTCATATGCCATCGCGCCGCAATCGACCGTTACGATCAAGCGGCTGCCGCTTTCGCCAATGCGGACAAGGGCTTCACCAGACGGGCCATAACCTTCCATCAACCGGTCGGGAATGTAATAACCTGCATCAAGCCCCAGCATACGCAGCAGGCGGATGAGCAAGGCCGCACTGGTCGCGCCATCGACGTCATAGTCCCCATAGACGGTAATCTGTTCGCCCGCCTCGACCGCTTGCGCCAATCGTAGAGCCGCATGCTCCATGTCCTGGAATATCGATGGGTCAGGCATGAAATTGCGAATGGTCGGGTTGCGATGCCGTTCGATATCGTCGCGGTCAACGCCGCGCGCCATCAGCAACTGCGTCACCAGGTCGTCAGGTTTGAAATCGGGATCACGGCCATCGGCGCCACCGCCGCGCCAATGCCAGGCTTGTTCAAGAACGGAACTGTTAATGTCGAGTACGGGCTTCATACTGCTTCCCTATGGCGCGCCCGCGGTGCTAGCAAGCATCGATGCGGCAATTGTTGATAATCTGGCACAGTATGACAGGCGGGTCCGAGGCGTTGGCCCGCGCTGCCTATGATGGTGCCTGCCGTCCGCAGGGTGTCGATGTCCAATTGGTCAACGCAGCAGATGCGGGTGCGGCGCAGGTCATGGCGGCGGACGGATATCTGTTCGCGTTCCCGGAAAATCTCGCGGCCATCAGTGGCGGCATGAAAAGCTTTTTCGACCGTTGTTATTATCCATGCCTTGGCGCGCTCAACGGGCGGCCTTACGCGATGATCATATGCGCCGGGTCAGACGGACGCAATGCTGTGGCGCAGGCGGAGCGTATAGCGACAGGATGGCGCTTGCGGCAGGTTGCGGAGAGCCGGATCGTCTGCACCCATGCACAAACGTCGGAAGCCATTTTGGTACCGAAGACCATCAATGAGGATGATCAACAGGCGGCAGCGGACCTCGGCGAACAAATCGCTATGGGACTGCTAATGGGTATTTACTGATCAGCCTTGCGATGCTCACTCTTGACCCAGCGTACGGTGCCTGATGATGCGCGCATCACGACGGTTTCTGTGGTGACCCGTCCATCGCGTAACGTTTTGACGCCAGCGAGCAACGAACCGTCTGTGACACCCGTCGCTGCAAAGATGCAGTCGCCTTTTGCCAGCTCTTCCAGATCGTAAATCTTGTCGAGATCTTCGATGCCCCATTTGCGCGCGCGCGACCGTTCATCGTCGTTGCGGAACAGCAGGCGGCCTTTGAACTGGCCGCCGACACAGCGCAGGGCCGCTGCCGCCAGCACACCTTCTGGCGCACCGCCACTGCCCATATAGATGTCGACCGTGGTATCGGGATTGGTTGTTGCGATGACACCGGCAACGTCGCCATCGGGGATCAGCATCACGCCACAACCCAGCGCCCGCAGCTCTGCGATCAGCTTTTCATGGCGCGGGCGGTCGAGTACGCAAACGATGAGTTCGCCTGGAGCGACACCCTTTTCCTTGGCAACTGCGTGCACATTTTCAGCAACCGTTTTGTCGAGGTTGACGATGTTGGGTGAATAACCCGGGCCGACGGCAATCTTGTCCATGTAGACATCGGGCGCGTTCAACAGATTGCCTTCTTCCGCCACAGCCAAAACGGCCAGTGCGTTCGGGCCTGCCTTTGCCGTAATCGTTGTGCCCTCAAGCGGATCGAGCGCGATATCGATTTTTGGCCCCTTGCCAATCGCGGAGCCAACTTTTTCGCCAATAAACAGCATGGGCGCTTCGTCGCGTTCGCCTTCGCCGATGACAACCGTGCCATCCATATATAATTCGTTCAGCGCCGCGCGCATCGCTTCGACGGCGGCTGCATCTGCTGCCTTTTCATCGCCACGTCCGATGAGCTTGGCTGCAGCGATCGCCGCGGCTTCGGTCACGCGGACCATTTCCAAGACAAGCACGCGGTCGAGGATTTGGCTTGCTGCAGTCATCGTATTTTCCTAGCTATTTGAACGTCAGGGTGCGCAGTTTGCACCCTAAATGGAACGGCATTTTGGGAGTTCGGTTTCGATAGGGAAGGTAGCGCCAAATGTCGAGATTAGTTGTCGCCGTTTTTGTTGCGCACTTCGTGATGGGGTCCGCTTCGGCGCAACCTTCCAAGGCTGAAGATGGCGTTGCGGCAAGCATTGAACGCGCGCTGCCCCAATGAGCTTATGCGCCCAAAATGTGCATGACCATTGGCTCGCCAAGCAAGCTGTCCGAATGCTTGAGTGCATGAAGCGTATCATTGATTGCTTGCTCTGGCCCAGCATGGGTGACCATCGCTACCAAGGCCGTTCCGTCGTCACCAGCCTCGGTTTGGATCAGGCTTTCAATCGAAAGTCCCGCATCGCGCATCGCCGCTGTAATTTCTGCAAGCACGCCGACGCGGTCCGCGACGACCATACGCAAATAGGATTTGCTGACCCGGTGCGCCGATGCTGCACGTGGCAGCTTTTCAAGTTCAGCCGATGGCATGGAGAATGCAGGGCCAGTTTCCTTGCGCGCGATGTCGACAAGGTCAGCAACAACCGCGGATGCCGTTGGCTTGTCCCCTGCGCCCGCGCCTTGGAATAAAAGCCGTCCGGAGAAGTTGCCTTCAGCCACGACAGCGTTGGTGGCGCCGATGACATGCGCCAACGGATGGCTGAGCGGGACAAGGCATGGCTCGACGCGTTGGAAGATATTGGCCGCGCCATTGTCGCCGTCGATTTCTGCAAGCCCGATGAGCCGGATGCGATAGCCCAGTGTCTTTGCTTGGGCGATGTCGGCGGCGAGTATTTTGCGAACACCGCGGGCTTCGACGCCGCCAAAATCAATGACCGAACCAAAGCTGAGCGAGGCGAGAATGGAAAGCTTGTGCGCAGCGTCTATGCCGTCAATATCGAACGAAGGATCGGATTCGGCAAAGCCCTTTGCCTGCGCGTCCGACAGCACCTGCGCAAAGTCGAGGCCATCACGCTCCATCGTCGACAAGATGAAATTGCAGGTCCCGTTCAATATGCCATATACGCGATCGATCCGGTTGGCGGCGGCACCGTCGCGCAAGCCCTGAATCACCGGAATACCGCCAGCGACCGCAGCTTCAAATTTGAGCGCGGCCTGCGTGCTTTCGGCCAGAGCCGCCAGCTCAGCGCCGTGATGGGCGACCATGGCTTTGTTGGCTGTGACCAAAGCGCGTCCGTTGGTCAGCGTTTCGCGCGCCAATGTAAGCGCTGGACCATCAGCCCCGCCGACGAGTTCAACGACAACATCGACATCCTCAGCGCTGGCCAGTTCGCCCATGTCGTCGACCCAGCGATAGCCGGACAGGTCAACGCCCCGGTCCTTGGTCCGGTCGCGCGCGGTGATGGCAACAATCTGGATCTCGCGGCCCGCCCGGCGCGCGATCAAGGCGCTATTTTCTTCAAGAAGGCGGATGACGCCGGTTCCTACTGTCCCAAGACCAGCCAGACCTACCTTAAGCGGGGCGATACGAGAGGGGGTGGACATAGGTTCTAATTTCCTGCCGAAAGAATGCGTATTTGCGCCGCGCTTAAGCGGATTTGTGTTGAATTGCCAGCCCCGGCTTGCGGCAAAGTGACGGCTGGACAAACTGCACAGGGCCTATCGCCCCTGCGAAAACAGCACAGCGATGCGCGCCAACGTCTTTTTGGTGGGAGTAAGCTAGCCCTGTGACCCATCATTCGCTAGGGGCCAATGATTGGTTTTACAGGGAGCTACAAATGCGTGCAGTCGGCGTTATCGGAGCAGGTCAAATGGGTGCGGGCATCGCACAGGTCAGCGCTGGCGCTGGCTATCATGTCTATTTGTCTGACCTTGATCTGGCGAAGGCCGAAGAAGGCAAGGCTGGTATCGCCAAGGCACTGATCCGTCTGGTCGCCAAAGAAAAAATGTCGGCAAGCGATGCAGAGACGCTTTTGTCGCGCATAGAACCGGTTGCCAGCTATGAACCGATGGCCGATGCCGGGCTGATCATCGAAGCCGCAACCGAGCGGGAAGACATCAAGCGCAAGATATTTGAATCTGTGGGCGCGGTCCTTGGCCATCAGGCGGTATTGGCGTCCAATACGTCATCCATTCCCATCACGCGACTGGCGCAATCATCACCCGACCCACAGCGTTTCATCGGCGTGCATTTCTTCAACCCCGTTCCGGTCATGGGCCTGATTGAAATCATCCGCGGATTGGCGACGACCGATGCGACAGTCGATGTCGTCCGCCAATATGGCGAAGCATTGGGTAAGCAATTGGTGTTTGCAAACGACGCCCCCGGCTTCATCGTCAATCGCGTGCTGATGCCCATGATCAACGAAGCATGTTTCGCGCTGGGTGAAGGCGTTGCCACTATGCGCGATATCGACACCGCGTGCCAATTGGGGCTCAACCATCCAATGGGGCCGCTGACACTGGCGGATTTCATCGGTCTCGACACCTGCCTTGAAATCACAAATGTGCTGTTTCAATCGACAGGCGATCCGAAATTCCGGCCAGCGCCATTGCTGCAAAAATATGTTGAGGCCGGGTGGTTCGGACGCAAAACGAAGCGTGGCTTTTACGATTATTCGGGCGAAGTGCCGCAGCCAACACGTTGATATTTATCGTTGGGTGCGGGCCACTTCAAATGCTTGGCCGAGGTCGGCGATAAGGTCATCTGTGTCCTCAAGCCCGATTTGCAGGCGGATCAGTGTGCCGGGCTTATCCCATGCCACGACTGACCGGTATTTCTCGGGCTGAACAGGCAAGGCAAGGCTTTCAAACCCGCCCCAGCTATAGCCAATGCCAAACAATTGCAGCGCATCGACAAAGGCCGCTGCGGTAGCCGTGTCGCCGGTGTGGATGAATGAAAACAATCCCGATGATCCGGTAAAGTCACGTTTCCAAATATCGTGTCCGGGGCAATCAGGCAAAGCAGGATGGAAAACGGCCGCGACATTTGCCTGTGTCTGCAGCCATTGCGCAATATGTAATGCCGAAGCCTCATGCGCCTTCATCCGCACTGACAATGTCCGCAGGCCCCGGCTTGCCAGATAGGCATCGTCGGGTGAAACAGTCTGGCCAAGTTGCTGCGCGGTGTGGCGCAATTTCGTCCATAGCTTATCGTGCGTGGTGACACTGCCCATCATCACATCGCTATGGCCGACAATATATTTGGTGCACGACAAAATCGCCATATCGATGCCCTTGTCGAGCGCGGTATGGAAATAGGATGTGGCCCATGTGTTATCGAGAAGGGTGACGACATTGCGTTTTTTCGCAGCGGCGCAGATTGCAGGAATGTCCTGCATTTCAA
>JBILOZ010000041.1:0-14657 GCA_044374245.1 Sphingorhabdus sp.
CCGCGAAAATCACCCGCACCTATCCGCAAAGCTATGGGGTAGAGAATTTGCCAGACGCGACTTTGGGCCAACAATTGGCGTGGCCATTATTTCCTGAGGCGAAGGCCCTACAGAAAAACTAAAGGACGCGTCACGACCCCAACGAAGGCGCACCAGAAAGAAACCCATGTCACACATCACCCTCTACGGCATTCCCAATTGCGACACCGTCAAAAAGGCGCGGAATTATCTTGATGCGCGCGGCGTTAGCTTTGTCTTTCATGATTATAAAAAGGCAGGGGTGACCGAAGCGCATCTGGCGCGCTGGGTGGGCCAAGTTGGCTGGGAAAAGCTGCTGAACAAGGCAGGCACGACGTTCAAGAAATTGCCCGATGCCGACAAGGCCGACATTGACGAGGCCAAAGCCATCGCCTTGATGGTCGCCAACCCGTCGATGATCAAACGGCCCGTCGTCGAAGGCGGCACGGCTTTGCTGGTGGGGTTCAAGGAATCCGAATGGGAACCGGTCTTGTCGCAGAACTGAAATGCTGCGCGGCCATGAAGGCGGTATGAAAAACCTGCACGCCCTCTTCATCGCCTTATTCTTATTGCCCGCCTGCGCGACACCGGAGAGCCACGCCATGGAAAAACCCTTAAACGGCCAAGCCATCATCATCGCGCACCGCGGCGCATCGGGTGAGCGCCCCGAACACACCATCGCCAGCTACACCCGCGCGATTGAACAGGGTGCGGATTATATCGAGCCTGACCTTGTCCTGACGAAAGACGGCGTTCTGGTCGCGCGGCATGAGAATGAGATTTCGGAAACCACCGACGTGGCCGACAAGCCCGAATTTGCCGACCGCAAGACAAGCAAGACCATCGATGGTAAGAAAATGACCGGCTGGTTCACCGAAGATTTCACGCTGGCCGAACTCAAGACCCTGCGGGCGAAGGAACGCCTGCCGCAATTGCGCAAGGACAATATGGCGTTTGACGGGCAGTTTGAAATCCCGACCTTTGAAGAGATACTGACCCTCGCCAAGGCGCACAATGTCGGCGTCTATCCCGAAACCAAGCACCCAAGCTATTTCGGCTCAATCGGTTTGCCGCATGAGGCGCCGTTGCTGGCGATGCTGACCCGTTTTGGCCATGTCACAAAAGACGCGCCGATTTTCATCCAATCGTTTGAGGTCGAAAATCTAAAAGCATTGCGGCCCAAGACGAAATTGCGGCTGATCCAGCTGATGGAAGAAAAGGGCAGCCCCGCCGACCGCAGCGATTTGACCTACCCACAAATGGCCACTGCCGAGGGCCTGAAAATTGTTGCGACCTATGCCGATGGCGTTGGCCCGAACAAGGCCATGGTCATCCCGCGTACACTCATCGGCAATCTGGGCACGCCCACGACGCTTGTCGCTGATGCGCATAAGGTCGGCCTTGCGGTGCACCCATGGACATTCCGCCGCGAAAATTACTTCCTGCCGCTGGCGCAAAAATCAGGCGTCGACCCGCGCGGCATTGGCGATGTTCAGGCCGAGATGAAGGCGTTTCTGGCCACGGGCATTGACGGCATTTTCAGTGATAATGTTGCAGAGGCCGTGTCGGCACGGGCGAACATAATGGGAGAATGAGGTGGACGACATATTTTCGACGCTGAAGAATATGCTGAAACCCTATGAGCCCGACTTTCAGGTAAAGCGGGATGCGGCGGACAATTATTATCTCGAAACCGTGAAGGCCGATGGCACGCCCGAGATGTTTGCAGCGGTTCAAATCAAGAAAAGCTACGTCTCGTTCCACCTGTTTCCGGTCTATCTCGACCCCGCATTATTGGACGAAATTTCAGACGCCTTGCGCAAACGCATGCAGGGCAAATCCTGTTTCAATTTCGGCCCGAAGCACATCATTCCGGTGGATGATATGACGTCGCTGGTTGCGCAATGCGCGGCGTTTTCGAAGAAACGGTGACGAACAAGCCGGCACACTTTATCCGGCTTTTGCAGTCCACTGAAAAACCTCTTCAAGCGGCTTTCCAAAGACATGGGCGATGCGAAACGCGACCTCAAGCGAGGGTGAATATTTGCCCTGCTCAATGGCGGCAATGGTCTGGCGCGTGACGCCCACCTTGTCGCCCAAATCGCCCTGCGTCATCTCCCCGGCGAGGAAGCGCAGCGTCCTGATGTCGTTGGTGAAGGGTGTTTGCGCCATCGGGTCAGTAGCCACGGCGATAATAATATAGCTGCGACCCCACGCGAATGAGTTCGGCAATAACCAATGTGGCGATCAGGATGGTCACGGCGTACCCATAATTGAATCCGTTGATGAGCACGAAGATATTCAGCTGAACCCCGATGGCCAAGGGGTAATAGGCCAGATGGGTTCCCCTGAGATGGATGCCCTTTTCGCGTTCGTCTTCTTTCAGATCAGCGTCCTTCGGTGAGCGTATCGCAAAAAAGGCGGCACCCGCGACCATTGGCACCAAAAAAATGATCGTCACCGGCAGTAACATCCACACCGCAATGTACATTCCCTTGGGCGAATTCGCGATTTCCCAAGGATAGCTCAGGAAATACCAGCCGAAAGCGGACAGCAACCCGACTAACGCAATCCAGTGAATTTTCTCTCGGAAGGACATCGACAATCTCCAATGTTACATGATTCGCACTTAATGTTAGTTATTTTTAACATCGAGTCAAATATAACATACACACCGCCCGTTCTTCCTTTCGTGCGGTGCGTTTAGCGGCTAAGTCCTCCGCCATGTCTACCAATTCAAAAACGCTCACGTTCGACACATCCACCAGCCGTGCGAACCCGACGCCGTCGCCGATGAAGCGGCTGACCGTGCCGCGCATCCGTCAGCAAAAGGGCCAAGAACCACTCGTCATGCTGACCGCCTACACCGTACGCATGGCGCAATTGATGGATCCGCATTGCGACATGCTGCTCGTCGGCGACTCGCTGGGTCAGGTGATTTACGGCCTGCCGCATACGGTCGCGGTGACGATGGAAATGATGGCCGCGCATGGCGCAGCGGTTGTGCGTGGCAGCTATCACGCCGCCGTCATCGTCGACATGCCCTTTGGTTCGTACGAAGCCTCAGCCGAGCAGGCATTTGTGAACGCATCGCGGCTGTTGAAGGAAACCGGCGCTGCTGCGGTCAAATTGGAAGGTGGCAAGGTTTTGGCCCCAACGGTCGAATTCCTCACGTCGCGCGGCATTCCCGTGATGGCGCATGTCGGCCTGACCCCGCAAGCCGTGAACATCCTTGGCGGCTATGGCGTGCGCGGCAAGAGCCCTGAAGAAGCCAAATCGATTGTCGAAGATGCCATCGCCATGTCCGATGCCGGTGCCTTTGCCATGGTGATCGAAGGCGTGCTGGAACATATCGCCATTGAAATTACGCAGAAAGTTGCCTGCCCAACGATTGGCATTGGTGCGTCTGCGCAATGCGACGGGCAAGTTTTGGTCGCCGAAGACATGCTTGGTCTGTTCGACCGCGTGCCAAAGTTCGTCAAAAAATTCGGCAATATGGGCGTTAGCGTTGAAGATGCAGTGCGTGAATATGCCGCTGGCGTGCGTGACCGCAGCTTCCCCGGGCCCGAACAGCTGTACCAACCTGCGTAAAGCAGGCTGGCCTATCCAGCCAAGTCGGGCTAAGGACGGCTCCAACTGATCAAGACTATTTATAATCGGAGGCCCTCTTGGCTTTGACACCGACAGAACAGCGCCCTGAAAAAGACCGGAGC
Source organism: Sphingorhabdus sp. (assembly GCA_044374245.1). GTDB lineage: Bacteria > Pseudomonadota > Alphaproteobacteria > Sphingomonadales > Sphingomonadaceae > Sphingorhabdus_B. Next base: position 3,732 of record JBILOZ010000041.1, read on the forward strand.
GGAAGCGACGAAGCGTTTTTGCGCGAAGTGGATGATGCCGTCCGCGCAAGCGATCTCACCAATTTCTGGACACGTTACGGACGCTGGTTATTGGCCGCTATTGTGGCGGGTTTGCTCGCTTTTGGTGGCTGGATTGTATATCACAATCAAAAGCAGGCGGCGGCCGATTTGCAAAGCGAACTGTTCGTGGATGCGATGGACAAATTGCGCGCCGGTCAGGAAAAAGAAGCCCGCGCACAGCTCGCGACACTCGCCAAGGCGGACCAACCCGGATATCGCGCGATGGCGCAACTGGTCGAAGCCAATTTGCTTGGCGAAGACGGCGAGACCAAGAAAGCGGTCGCAATTTATGCAAAGGTCGCAGCAGACAGCAGCCTGCCGCAGACATTCCGCGATCTCGCGCTCATTCGTCAGGTCAGTGCCGAATTTGATTCGACCCCGCCGCAACAGGTTATTGACAGGTTGAAGCCACTTGCGACCCCCGGCCATGCATGGTTCGGCAGCGCGGGCGAACTGACGGCATTGGCCTATATAAAAATGGGTAAGGACAATTTGGCTGGCCCGATTTTTGCCCAGATTTCCAAGCAGGAGGACCTGCCGGAGTCGCTGCGTAGCCGTTCGCAACAAATGGCTGGCGCGCTTGGCGTAGATACTGTTCAGGTTGACGCAAAGCGCAATGCGGCATCGAAGGCGGATGAAACCGCCTCCAAGGGAGAGTGAAATTGAAGACTGTCACGAAGCTTTTATTGGTCCTCGCTGCATCCACCACCCTTGGCGGCTGTGCCGTTTTGGACGGCATGCGCGGCGATGCCGGAAAGAAAAACAACACCCCGACCGTCGGCAGTCGCGTCGCCATATTGGGTGCCGAGCGCGACACGGACATTGATGCCGCGCTGGCCAATGTTGCGGTGACCTTGCCACCAGCAACCATCAACGAAGCATGGGCGCAGCCCGGCGGTAACGCATCAAAATCACCCGGCCATGTTGAACTGGGCCAAAGTCTGACGCGTATCTGGACCGCACGCGTAAAGGGTGCCAACCCGCGCGCGCGCCTCGCCGCGAGCCCGGTGATGAGCGACGGGCGTCTATATGTTGTCGACACCACGGCGCGGGTCACGGCCTTTGACGCCAACACCGGCGCGCAAATTTGGAGCAATGCGCTTGAAGTCAAAGATGATGGCAAGTCATCACGCTATGGCGGCGGCGTAAGCGCAACCGCCACCAACATATTTGCGACCAACGGCGTTGGCGATGTCGCATCGCTTGCCGCCGATACCGGTGCGCTGGTGTGGAAAAAACGTCCTGCAGGGCCGCTGCGCGGTGCGCCGACACTGTCCAATGGCAATCTATATGTCATGACCCAGGACAACCAGATTTACGCTTTGCGTCAAAGCGACGGTGAACCGCAATGGAACGAAGCTGGCCCGGTTGCCGCATCGGGCATCTTTGGCGTTGGCGCACCTGCCGCGGCACAAGGCACGGTCATCGCTGGCTATTCCAGCGGAGAGCTTGCCGCCTATCGTTATGAAAATGGCCGCAGCCTGTGGAGCGACACATTGTCACGCACGGCCATGTCGACATCTGTATCGACGTTGACCGATATTGACGCCGATCCCGTCATTGACCGTGGCCGCGTCTTTGCGCTTGGCAAGGGTGGCCGTATGGCATCTTATGAACTGGTCAGCGGCCAGCGCATTTGGGAAATCAACATTGCCGGCATTTCGACACCTGTCGCGGTTGGCGAATGGGTATTTGTGATGACGGATGAGGCAAAGCTTCTGTGCGTTGCGCGTTCAAGCGGCAAGGTCCGGTGGATTTCAAAGCTGCAGCGTTTCAAAAATGAAAAGAAGAAAAAAGGCCCGATCAGCTGGTATGGTCCAGTCCTCGCCGGTGGCCGTTTGATCGTTGCCAATTCGCATGGCGCGATCTGGTCGATTTCCCCCGAAGAAGGCGCCGCCACTGAAGTATTCGACGTAAAGAATGACGTGTCGCTCGCCCCGATCGTGGCGAACAACATATTGTATATCTTGGACGACTCCGGCCGCATTTCCGCGTTCCGGGGCTAAGTCTTTAAAGGAGTAATGCCGGCATGTTGCCGACGGTAGCCATTATCGGTCGGCCCAATGTCGGCAAGTCAACTTTGTTCAACCGTTTGGTTGGCAAGAAGCTGGCGCTTGTCGACGATACGCCTGGCGTCACGCGCGACCGGCGTGAGGGCGAAGGTCGTTTGTTCGATCTTGAATTCACCATTGTCGATACCGCAGGTTATGAGGATGAAGATCCCGATACCCTGCCCGGTCGGATGCGGATGCAAACCGAGGCCGCGATTGCCGGCGCGCAGGTTGCGTTGTTCCTGATCGATGGCCGTGTCGGCGTCACTCCGCTCGATGAAGAAATTGCCCGTTGGCTGCGCAGCAGTGCGACCCCCGTCGTGCTGGCCGTGAACAAGGCCGAGGGCAAGCAGGGCGATAACGGCATATTGGAAAGCTACGCGCTTGGCTTTGGCGACCCAATTGCGATCAGCGGCGAACATGGCGAAGGCATGGCCGACCTGTTCCAGTCGCTGTTGCCGCATATTGACGGCGGTGCGTTTGAAGTGCCCGACCCTGAAGCACCGGACGCGATATTGAAGATGGCCATTGTTGGCCGCCCGAACGCAGGCAAATCCACACTCATTAACAAGATTTTGGGCGAGAACCGTTTGATTACCGGCCCTGAGGCCGGGATTACCCGCGACAGTATTTCGGTGGACTGGATCTGGAACGACCCAAGCCCGAAAGAGCGCGAGCCCGATGAAGAAGGCAATATCCCGCCGATGCTGACCGAACGGCGCGTGCGCCTGATCGATACGGCAGGGATGCGCAAGCGCGCCAAGGTGCAGGACAAGCTTGAAAAGCTGTCGGTTGCCGATGCGCGACACGCGATCGATTTTGCCGAGGTCGTCGTATTGCTTTTGGACGCGACCAAAGGTTTGGAAGTCCAAGACCTGAAAATTGCGGACCATGTCATTCAAGAGGGCCGCGCGCTGATTATCGCGATTAACAAATGGGACGTTGCGGTCGACGGTAGCGGCCTGTTCAAAGGCATTCGTGCCGCACTGGAAGAAGGCCTGTCGCAGTTGAAGGGCGTTCCGATGATCGCCGTGTCGGCGCTGACCGGCAAGGGGCTGGATCAGATGATTTCTGCGGCGTTTGACGCGCGTGAGGCGTGGAACAAGCGCGTGCCCACCGGCATACTCAACCGCTGGTTCGAAGCTGCGATTTCGGCAAACCCGCCACCTGCCCCCGGCGGCAAGCGGATCAAATTGCGCTACATGACGCAGGCGCGCAACCGCCCGCCGACGTTTGTCATTTTCGGCAACCGGACCGACGAATTGCCCGCCAGCTATGCGCGCTATTTGCTCAACGGTATTCGCCGTGACTTGGATTTCGGTGCCGTACCCGTGCGCATCAATTTCCGTTCATCAAAGAACCCGTTCGCGGATTAAGCACGCACGCAGCGCGGTCTGCCCCGCCGCTACGTCAACGCTCTGTTTACCTCTTCCGATGTACTGTCGTGCTGGGCCGTATTTCCGTGTCCCGGGAGCAAATAGTTGACGAACGATCCGGATGGACTGATTGACTGGAACGCTTTTGGCGAAACCCGCAACCTATTGGGTGCAGGCTTTGTGCGCATATTGGGCTATTTCCTTGAAGACGGCACGAAATCGGTGGCCGCAATCGAAGAGGCCATGCGTCTGAAAGATTCGGCGAAGCTGGTGATGCCTGCGCACACGTTAAAAGGCGAGGCATGGCAATTTGGCGCGAATCGCTTGGCATTGTTGGCCGAAGAAATTGAAGTCGCCGCCCGGCATTATGTCGAAATCCAGATCGACCCGTCTGAACTTGTTGAAAAGGTCGTTCACCTGCGTCCGCTGTTCGAAGCGACAGTGTCGGCGCTCGAAGCAGAAACCAGTCCCTTGGTCGAGCGCCGTCCGGTCGCGGCCGCCCAACGCAACGCCCTTGGCGGAATGCGCTTGGGCTGAAACCTTGCGTTCAGCGACGCATCGGCTGCATCTGCCCGCGCGCCAGGCTGCGCCACAGCCACTCCAACGGGCCGTAACGATAATGGCGCAGCCATGGGTGCGACCATGAAAGCATGACCGCCCACATCATCAGCACATATGCCCACAGACCAAGACGACCGACTTCGCCAAACATGCCAAGGCCATAGCCGTAGAAAATGGTCGTCATGATGATGCTGGTGCCAAGATAATTGGTAAAGGCCGCGCGTCCGGTGGCGGCGACACGCGACATCAGTGGACTGCCGCCAAAACGGGCGATGAGCAAAATCAACACCGCCGCATATCCGATGGTCAGCATGAGGCGCGGTATCGCCCCCCAAAAGAAGAAAATCGCGAGCGCCGTGACCGAGTCATATTGGCTGACGATCATCCACAGCGCGAGCAGGCCAGTCGCGATCAGACCAGCCGGCACCAGCCGCCATGCCCAGCGGCGGTAATCGGCGGGCGACCAATTGCCCAAAATGAACCCGCTTTTGTTCATGGCCATGCCCACCATCATCAGCGGCAGCGTTTCGGCTATCGACATGAAGATCATGCCAAATAAGGCCGGCCAATCGGCGAGCTTGTCCGAGACAATCTGTAGATATGCCCCACGGTGCAGATCGACCTGCGCCGGGATGTCAAAGCTGAAATCAGGGCTCGATTTCACCTCATTATATTGCCGCACCAAATCCGCCGACGCGCCGGGCTGGGTCGCGAGATATTGCAGGATTTGCAGCCCGCCAAATTGCAGCCCCCAAAAGACAAGCCCGAGGCTGAAGATAATCAACGCCCATTTGACCAATCGCGCAGCCGCCCAGTCGCGGAACAGAAAAGCGACCATCCCGGCCATGGCGTACAGGAACAATATGTCGCCAAACCAAATGAAGAAATAATGTACGAGGCCGAAGACCGCGAGCCACGCCATCCGCCGATAATGCACATGCGCCGCGCTTTCGCCATTGGACGATGCACGCTCCGTTATCAAAATCAGGCTCGCCCCGAACAATAAAGAGAACAGCCCGCGCATTTTGCCGTCGATGAACACAAAGGAAAACAGCCACGCCATCCGGTCGGCAAAGGTTTCACCACCATAAGCCGCAGGGGTGATATAGGCCCATTCGGGCATCGCAAAGCCTATGATGTTCATCGCCAATATACCCATCACCGCAAAGCCGCGCATGGCGTCCAGCGTGATGTATCTGCTTTCCGATTTCTGCATAACATTCCCCTGTATTATTCCATTAATACAGAAGTCCGCGAAACCCGTCCAGCGCGTTAAGCTTTTGTTATTGACACGAATGTAGGTAGTACATATCCCGATGATCTAATTAGCTTTGGATTCGCCATGACCGAACTGTATTTCTCCCATCCTAATCGCCCCCCTGCGAAGATTCAGCCGCTGAAAGCGTGGCGTCATTTTCGTAAGCTGATCGCGAATAAGGAAGATACCGAGCAGGTGTTTCACATCATTGCGGCGCTCAGCGGCCGCAAGTTCGGCGAAATGGCGCGGAAGTTTTGGGAAACACCAAAGGGCAAGGCATTGCTTGAAAGCAATGAACGCCTCATCGACATGCTCGATGACCATGACAGCATCAAGAAGCTGCCAGCCGGCACCGTTGGCCGTGCCTATGTCGAGTTCATGGAGCGCGAGGGTTTAAGCGCGGCGGGGCTTGAGGCCGAATATGCCCAATTCCGGACATCCTATCCCGATTTCGGCGATGTGGTTGAACGTTATGGCGACCGTTTGCGCGATACCCATGACATGCTGCACATCCTCACCGGCTATGGCCGTGACGCGCTGGGTGAACAATGCGTGCTTGGTTTTACCTATGCGCAAAACCACAATCTGGGTGTTGGCTTCATTGCTTATGCCGGCGGGCTGGAACTGAAATATCGCGTCGCGAAATCCGCGCCGATTATGAAAGCCGTCCACGAAGGCTATCGCATCGGCAAAGCGGCGAAGAACATCGTTCAGGAAGATATCGCAGCCTTGTTACGCGAGCCTTTGGCCGACGCACGCAAGCGTTTGGGCATTGCAGAGCCAGTGACCTACAAAGCCGCGCATGCCGCGATGCGTTCCGGCGGCATTGATCCCTATAATCTGCTGGCACCTGCCGTTTAACGCCTGCTTCGGCTGAAGCGGAAGGCTGGCGGAAAGCCTTAGCTTTCCATCCAGTCCTTGAAGAAGCTGTCATGTGCGTTGCGCAATGTTGCGATGGGCACGTCAAAGCCCGGCCCTGCGACTGACGTTCCGCCAACCGTACCAATCCGCGTCATCGGAATGCCTGCGGCCTGTATTTGGTCCGCAGCAGCGCTGGTCACAATATAGCGCGCCTGATCTTCGCCAAACGCCGTGAAGGCGTCACCGATTTCTTCGAGTGCAATTCCCTTGCCGCTGGCCAACGCCATTTCGGTCAAGGCCACGAGCAAACCACCGTCGGCAACGTCATGCACCGCATTGACCTTGCCATCGTGAATCAGCTGGCGGACAAATTCTGCGTGCGCGCGTTCTTGGCCGAGGTCGACCGATGGTGCCGCGCCGTCTTCACGGCCATGCAGTTCGCGCAGCCATAATGACTGGCCAAGATGTCCATTATTGTGGCCAATGACGAAGATGCCGTCGCCGTCGGTTTTAAAACCAATCGTCGCCATCTTGCCGACGTCTTCGAGCACACCCACGCCGCCAATGGCTGGGGTCGGCAAAATCGCGCTGCCGCCGCCGGTGGCCTTGCTTTCGTTGTAGAGCGAGACATTGCCCGACACGATTGGGTAATCAAGCGCGCGGCACGCGTCGCCCATCCCTTCGAGGCAGCCGACGATTTGCGCCATGATTTCGGGGCGCTGCGGGTTGGCGAAATTGAGGCAGTTGGTGATCGCAAGCGGCGTTGCGCCGACCGCGCTGATGTTGCGATAGGTTTCGGCAACCGCTTGCTTGCCGCCTTCATACGGGTCAGCATAGCAATAACGCGGGGTGCAATCGGTGCTCATCGCCAGCGCGCGGTTGGTGCCGTGAATGCGCACGACGGCTGCATCACCGCCCGAAAGCTGTGCCGTGTCGCCGCCGACCTGGCTATCATATTGCTGCCAAATCCACGCGCGTGACGCGATGTCCGGGCTTGCCATCAGCTTGAGCAAATCGGCGCCTAGGTCTTTGCTGGCGGGAATATCACCAAGCGGTTTGACGTTGGCCCATGCCTTATATTCTTCCTTCGACGCCGCTGGGCGGTCGTACAAAGGTGCGTCTTCGGCCAATGGCCCAAGCGGAATGTCGCAGACGACTTCGCCCTTCCACGTCAGCACCATATGGCCCGTGTCGGTGACTTCGCCGATGACCGCGAAGTCGAGTTCCCATTTGTCGAAAATGGCCTTCGCAAATTCCTCACGGCCGGGCTTGAGCACCATGAGCATGCGCTCCTGGCTTTCCGACAGCATCATTTCATAGGGGGTCATACCCTCTTCGCGGCATGGCACCTTGTCCATGTCGAGGATGATGCCCGCCTTGCCATTGGTCGCCATTTCGACGCTTGAGCTGGTCAGGCCAGCTGCGCCCATATCCTGAATCGCGACAATCGCATCCGACGCCATGAGTTCAAGGCATGCCTCAATCAGCAGCTTTTCGGTGAATGGATCACCGACCTGAACCGTCGGGCGCTTTTCTTCAATGTCTGCGCCGAAATCCGCCGATGCCATGGTCGCGCCATGAATACCGTCGCGACCTGTTTTCGAACCGACATAGACGATCGGGTTGCCAAGGCCAGTTGCGGCCGAATAGAAAATCTTGTCCTGATCGGCGACGCCAACGGTCATGGCGTTGACAAGGATGTTGCCGTCATAAGCCGGGTGGAAATTCGTTTCGCCGCCCACGGTGGGCACGCCAACACAATTGCCATAGCCGCCAATGCCCGCAACCACGCCCTGCACAAGATGCTTCATCTTGGGATGGTCCGGGCGTCCGAAGCGCAGCGCGTTCATATTCGCCACGGGGCGCGCGCCCATTGTGAAAACGTCGCGCAAGATGCCGCCAACGCCGGTCGCTGCACCCTGATAGGGTTCGATATACGATGGGTGGTTGTGCGATTCCATTTTGAAGATCGCGGCAAGCTTACTGCCGTTCGGGCCTTCGCCAATGTCGATAACGCCGGCATTCTCGCCGGGGCCGCAAATGACCCAAGGCGCCTGTGTCGGCAGTTTCTTCAAATGGATGCGTGAGGATTTGTAGGAACAATGTTCCGACCACATCACCGAAAATATACCGAGTTCAACCATGTTGGGCGCACGGCCCATGGCGTGCAAAATGCGCGCATATTCTTCTTCATTGAGACCATGGTCGGCGACGATTTGGGGCGTGATTTCAGACATGAAACGGCCTTAGCGATGCGGCGATTTTTGTGCCACATAAAATAAATGGGCGCTGGTATTGCTACCAGCGCCCACTGCGTCTGATTTTGGAAGTCCTTGGCCACTAGGGCCATTCTTTCCGCGTTCTGACGTCCGGTTCCCCAATCTAACCCGAAGGCCATTTCGGTTCACCTTGGTACTTTGGGTATCCTATCTGGCGTTGCTTTTCTTGCGATCAGCCGCACATGATATTCGTTTTCTTCGTACCCACCGCCTCTGCCACATTTCCAGTCTTGCGACCGATTGCCTGCTGATTTGGTGATCCTGCATCCACTCTGTTCCGCTCTGCTTTCCCGTTTCCGGTTCCACTGTGCGTCTCAGCCTGTCTGCCTGATGACTAAAAGGTCTCATGCTTTTCGAGTCGCACAAAGCGGTAAAAGGCGAGTTATCCACAGGCAGGCCACTTCGCGGTGGACAATATGGAGAACAACTTTTTGGGCAAAACAGAAACGGCCTCCACGCAGTGCATGGAGGCCGTAATATTGTCCGGGGGCGAGGGAGAGAGGAGGAGGAGAGCCGCCCGGTCAATCTGTATGTCGGCAATCGCTTGCCGTTGAGAGCCAAATAGGGACGGAGGGTTTTTGCTGCAATTGCGAAAAGAATAGGGTGAGTTGCACGTTTTGCAACTCACCCTATTTTCCCTAGAAATGCGTCAAATGCATTCGAATTTACGGGTAAAAAAAGCCGTTAAGGCGCAATTCCATTACCCGGAAGCGATGCGTTGACGATGCCGCCGTCGCACGCAATTGTCTCCCCAACGATATAATCGCCAGCACGCGCCGCTAAGAAAATCGCGAGTCCCGCCATGTCTTCGGGCGTTCCGATGCGCGGGAACGGGATATTTTTGCCGACAGCTTCGGCATGGTCACGCGCCGCTTTGTTCATGTCCGACTGGAATGCACCGGGCGCAATGCCCGACACAAGGATGTTGTCCTTGACCAGCTCGGCGGCCAAACGGCGGGTCAGGTGAATGACCGCAGCCTTTGATGCCTGATAGCTGTAGGTTTGCCATGGGTTGATGCGCAGGCCGTCAATCGACGCGATGTTGATGACCTTGCCGGGCCGATCAAATGTCGCGGCCGCTTTCAACTGCGGATGCAAAGCTTGCGTCAGGAAGAACAAGGATTTGACGTTCAGGTCCATCACGCGGTCCCAGCCGGCTTCGGGGAATTGACCAAAGTCGGCGCCCCATGCTGCACCTGCATTGTTCACCAGAATGTCGACCTTTTCCTCACGCTCGGCAATTTGTGCCGCGAGCGAAAGGCAGCCGTCAACGGTCGACAGATCGCAAGGCAGGCCAATGACCTGATTGCCAAACTCGGCAACGGTTTCTTCGATTTGGTCGACCTTGCGCGCGCTGATGTACACGCGTGCCGCGCCGGCTTTCAAATAGCCCTCGACAATCATCTTGCCGATTCCGCGCGATCCGCCGGTGACCAGGGCAACGCGGCCATTGAGGTTGAATAAAGTTTGAATGTCCATGTCTAATCCTTTGCACAAAATAAGCCGTATGAACCGTAGCCCTGAGCAGCAGTCGCAACGCGACTGCGTCCGTCGAAGGGTGCCAACCAGCGGTTGCGCAGACCTCTCAACGCCCTTCGACTTTCGCCAAGGCTTCGCCTTGACGGATCAGGGCTGCGGTTCTTTTTCCAATTCGTCTCAATAACCGTTCATCGTCGCCACGCGGTCTGCGTGATAATATGCATCGCCGAAAAATTCGTTCAGTCCGCGATCGCGCTTCATATAGAGGCCGATGTCATATTCATCGGTCATGCCAATGCCGCCATGCATTTGCACGCCTTCGCGTACCGCAAGATTGCATGCGAGGCCGGCTTTCGCCTTGGCGGCCGCAACATATAGCTCCGCCTTGGCATGGCCTTCATCCATTAACGATTGCGCCTTCAGCACAATCGAACGCGCGCCTTCCATTTCGCCATAGAGATGCGCGGCGCGGTGCTGAAGCGCTTGGAACTCACCGATGACGCGGTCGAACTGCTTGCGGGTTTTCAGATAATCGAACGTCATGTCCATGGCGCCTGTGCCAACGCCGACCATTTCGGCGGCCGCACCAACGCGGCCAGCATCCAGTATCTTGGAAAGCACAGCCCAGCCGCCGTCAACGTCACCAATGACAGCGTCGGCATTGACCTGAACACCGTCGAGTTTCACATGCGCGGCCATTGCGGAATCGACAAGCCGTGCCGCCTCCATCGACAGGCCCGCCGCATCCTTGTCGACGGCGAACAATGTCAGGCCGTCGGTCTCTCCCGCCGCGCCTGCGGTCCGTGCCGCGACGATCAGCATGTCCGACGACGTGCCTTGCACGACAAATTGCTTGTGCCCGGTCAGCTTAAAGCCATTGCCACTGCGTTCGGCAACGCAGGCAATTTTTTCGGGCCGGTGCTTTACGCCTTCTTCAATCGCAATGCCGATAACCGTTTCGCCCGCCAAAATGCCGGGGAACCAGCGGTCACGCATCGCCT
>JBILOZ010000165.1:0-3948 GCA_044374245.1 Sphingorhabdus sp.
AATATTTCCCCGATCTTCAGGTGAATTTCAGCCTTGAGAACCCCTATGTCATCGTCGGGCTCTTGCTCGGCGCGCTTCTGCCGTACCTGTTCGGTGCGATGGGCATGACTGCGGTTGGCCGGGCTGCGGGTGAAGTGGTGAAGGACGTACGTGACCAGTTCGCGAACGACCCCGGCATCATGACCTTCAAGTCCAAGCCAAATTATGCCCGTACCGTTGACCTTGTTACCAAGGCCGCGATCAAGGAAATGATTATTCCTTCGTTGCTGCCCGTACTGACGCCAATTGCGGTATATTTCATCATCACGGCTGTTGCAGGTCAGGCAGAGGGCTTTGCGGCTCTCGGCGCGCTCCTGCTCGGTGTGATTGTGGGCGGACTGTTCGTTGCTATCTCGATGACCTCGGGCGGCGGCGCATGGGACAATGCCAAGAAGTATATCGAAGACGGCAACCATGGCGGCAAAGGTTCGGAGGCCCATAAGGCAGCCGTTACCGGCGACACCGTTGGTGACCCCTATAAGGATACCGCTGGTCCAGCCGTAAACCCAATGATCAAGATCACGAACATCGTGGCCTTGCTTCTGTTGGCGGCATTGGCCCATGGTGCCATGTAAAGTTTAACCGCACTAACGGTTTAAAAAGCCCCGCCGGAAGCGATTTCGGCGGGGTTTTTCTTTAAAAGGGGGAGCCCTTAACCTCGTCACTATTGAGGGCATATCGCTGGCGGTATCGGGCGTGATGCCTGCGAATGCGTGAATTGTGCGTGGGCTGAACGCGGCGGTTAAAACCGCTTTCTAAAGCTCAGTTCAAACACGCGGCCACGCGGGTCGATATATCCCGGTTGATAGCCCAACGGCACATTGCCGTTTTGGTCACGCACATCGACAATGTCATTGAGGATGTTTTCAACACGGAATGCCACGCGGCTGCCCTTTAGCAGCGGCATTGCCTTCACAACGCGTGCCTGTTGGTCGAGGTTGATGAACAGGAAGGCGTTGACCGCCGCAAGGTCGCTGAAGCGCAAGTCATTGCTGCCGGGCAGTCCGGTGCCGTTGGCGGTTGTGCCGCTCTTGTACGTGCCCTGCAGGCGCAAACCAAAGCCTTTGTGGAACAGTCCGCCCGAAAGCTCGACCTCATGCCGTGACGCGCCGCCATTGCTGCTGGTGGCCGATCCATTGAGCAAATCGAGCGCCGGAACGCCGGGACGGATCAGGATTTCGTCCTGAATACGGTAGGTATGGTACAAAGCGATGTTCCAGCGGCTTGGCTGGCCACCGCCACCAAAACCGCCGCCGCCGCCAAATCCGCGACCGCCACCGGCACGCGGAGCGCCAACGGGTGCAGCCGCGCCGGAAGCGCCTCCGGGGCCACGGGGAGCGCCTGCGCCAGGAGGGCCGCCGAAGGGCCCGCGTGCTGGCGGCGCTGCGCCGATATTTCCGGACACGTTAAAGCCCCAGCGAATACGCTGCGACGTTTCACGGTCATAATTCACTGGCCGCTGGTCCACGCTCAATAGACGGCCATTTACGTCCCGCACGACGCGGCTTGCGAACGCAGCCTCAATTTCGGGGGTCAGCAATGGAAAGGACGCGGTTGTATTGCGGCTGTTGTTTCTGAAATAGCTCGCCTGAAGCGCGAAATCCTTAATGAAGGTCGGGGTCCAGTTGGCGTTTAGGATCAGATCACGGCGCTTTTCACCAATCAACGCCGGGTTACCGCCGGTTGTGACATTGATGAACAGGCTTTCACCGCGGGTAAAGTCATAGGTCGCGACATTGGGCGTGACCAAGGTGGGGTTGCCGAGTTGGCCAATGCCGGGCGCATTTTCATCGCCCGTAATCGATGCCTGAAATGTCAGATTGCGGGCAGGGGCCCAACGCAGACCTGCGCCATATTCGACAAGTTGGCCAAAGTCCGACAGGTCGCTGAACCCGATATTGCCGTTGATTGACCATTCGCCGATGGTTGAGCCAATGCCGAAATCGCGGCCTGTAATGGGTACTTCAGCATTGACCGATTGGTTTATGACATTGCGGCGCAGGGCAACATTGGTGGTGACACCCGACCGCCATGTTTCGCTGTCGAGCATCTGGCGTGTGAAACCGGAAGCAAATGTCGTCTGCACCTCGCCAGCGGGCAGGGTCAGCACGGAACCCGCCAATGTGCTGCGGACATCCAGATTTTGGTTCAGGCTGCTCGCCAGATCAGGCGCCAGAAACAACAGGTCCGACCCAAAGCCCGCGGCAAACGGGTTCACCGTTCCCGCAAGGACGCCCGCGCGCAAAACGCTATAGTCTGCGTTGCGCGTGGTGCGCGTTTCATTGTCGGTGCGCGCGTAATTCCCCGTCACCGTCCAGCGCCATCGGCCCAGCACATGGTTGAACGTGCCACCGGTTTGGAAAACATGCGTTTCGCTCTCGCGTTCAAGCGGGCGCGGTGTGTCGAAATAGCGGCTGAGCGTCACATCTTGACCGAAAGGGGAAAAGGGGCTGCTGCCGGGCAGTATGAAGCTGGTTCCGGGCAAGCCAAGCAAGGATGCGCTGCCATTCAGTGCATAATTGGCGTTGAGCGACAGCCCCGTCTGTGGCCCAAGCGATCGGCTCCATGTGCCATTGACTTCGAGCCGTTCGGTTCGGGGCAACAGCGTGCGGGCATCGCCGATGTCGCTATTGTTCAGCCGGTTTGCGGTGCCTGCAAATTGCGCCAAGGTTGGGTTGGCAATGCCAAGTGGAACGCCAGCCTGCGTGACCGTTGAACCTGCAGCAGCACTCAGCGACGGCGATATTTGCCCATTCAGGCCAAGGCCGCTGATGTTACCGCCACGGGCCAACAATGAACCATTGGAGGCAATCAGGTCGCGTTCGCTTTCCGTCAACGCTGTCGCGCGTTCCAGCTCCACATCAAGATTGAAGCGCGTGGTGGCGCCAATGCGCGTCAGTGTCGCTTCCAATTCATTGCTACCAAAACCGCCAGCTTCGGGCTGTGCATGTTCAAATTCGGTTGCGAAGGATGCGAAATTGTCTTTCAGAATGAAGTTGATGACGCGTTGATCGGGGCGATAGCCATATTTCAACGCAACTTCTTCGGGGAAAATCTGGACCTGACGGATGGCTTCGGGCGGCAGATCGCGCAATTCGCGAAAGCCCGAAACGCGCTGGCCATTTAACAATATGATCGGCATGCCGCCGCCACGGCCACGGCCCGAATTGGCTTGCGGTGCAACCGCCGCGACCAGATCGGTCAGCGACGATGCGCCTAAGGACGCAATATCGGCTTCGTTCAGCTGCTCCACGGGCGGAACGTCGGTATCGACCGACCCGCGAATGCGCTCTGCGGTAACGACGATTTCACCCGATGTGCCTTCTTCCACGGGCATTTCTTCATCGTCTTGCGCGATGGCAATAGTGCTGCCGGTGGCCTGTGCATCAACCGCTGCCATGGCGGGCACGGCAGTCGTGGCAAGCAGGATGATGCTGAACGGAAAAATTTTCATTGGGGGGAGAAACTCTGTTTATAGTGTTAAAGCACGGGTTTCATAACGCATTACAACGTTGCGCAAACCTGAACGTTGTAGCATTTTGTCGCAATAGCGTGAATATACTGTAGCGCTTCCCTTTTTCCAACATGTGGTTTAAAGGCGCAGCAAGTTTGGATTTTTGACGATTTAAGGGGCCGAATGGCAAAAGAAGAATTACTCGAAATGCGCGGTACAGTACGTGAACTGCTGCCTAACGCGATGTTCCGTGTCGAGCTGGAAAATGGCCATGAAGTTTTGGGCCATACCGCCGGAAAAATGCGCAAAAACCGCATCCGCGTTCTCGTGGGTGATGAGGTTTTGTGCGAACTGACCCCTTATGATCTGACCAAAGGCCGGATCACGTACCGCTTTAAATAAGGGCGGCAGACCTTGGGTCTGAACCCTGCACTCATATTGGCATCATCAAGCCC
>JBILOZ010000164.1:0-3948 GCA_044374245.1 Sphingorhabdus sp.
GCCACATAGTGCCGCATGTCGAACGTCACATCTGCCGCACCCAAAGCACCGCCCCTAAAAGCCGCCATCATTCCGGTGACGCCGCTTCAGCAAAATTGTACGCTGTTTTGGTGTACCGAAACGAACAAGGCTGCGCTTGTCGACCCGGGCGGTGATCTGGACAAGTTGAAAGCCGCTGTCGCGCAGACGGGGGTTGAGCTTGAAAAGCTATTGGTAACGCATGGCCATCTTGACCATTGCGGCCAGACCGGCATGCTCGCCAAAGAATTAGGCCTGCCGATTGAAGGGCCGCATGAAGAAGACCGCTTCTGGATTGCAAAGCTCGACGATGATGGCGCACGCTGGGGTATGGAAGCACATACGTTCGAACCAGATCGCTGGCTGGTGGATGGCGACACGGTCACCGTGGGCAATCTGACGCTCGATGTTATTCATTGTCCCGGACATACGCCGGGGCACGTAATTTTTCATCACGCGCCCAGTCGTCTTGCAATTGTTGGTGACGTCTTGTTTCAAGGCTCTATTGGCCGCACCGATTTTCCACGCGGGAACCACGCGGACCTCATCCATGCGATTACGACAAAGCTATGGCCGTTGGGGGATGATGTTACCTTCATCCCCGGTCACGGACCAACCAGCCAGTTCGGTTATGAGCGACAGCATAATGCATTTGTCGCCGATGACGTGCTGGCCGCCCGGTGAGTTAAAGCACCGCTGTGTAAACGCGGGCGAGAGCCCATCCGGCAAGCCCGAGTAGCGTCAGCATGGAGGTAAGCGTGCCGACCATGCGTCCTTTGCCCAATGCGCCGCCGTCCATGCCCAGGCCATGCGCAAGCCGACCGACGATATACACGATGCCCAGGCCCCATAGCCAGTTGTTCGTGCCACCCGTTGCCTCAAGTGCGGCGATCAGGACCAAGACAAATGGTGCGCTCTCGACGAAATTGGCATGTGCGCGCATCCGCCGGATAACAAATTCGCTGCCGCCATCGCCAATCGAAACGCTTTCTTTGGTCCGCGCTTGCCCACAGCGTATCATGAGCCAAATGTTCACCAAAGCGGCACCTGCTGCGATGGTAAGGGTTACGGGTAAACTCAACATATATACTCTCCCTGTTTGTCTGGGGAGCTTATCTGCTATCTCACGGGTTGCAAAGCCCGGAAAAAGAAGTATAGCGCGCGGCTCACACAGACATGTGCGGTTGACTTAGGCTGATTCTGGCGATTGCTTGCCATGACCACCTCTTTCGCCTAGCATGCCCTAGAACTTATTGATTTTGAAATGGAACAGGTGCCGAGATGGCTGTCCCCAAAAGAAAAACATCCCCTTCAAAGCGCGGCATGCGTCGCAGCCATGATTCGCTGACTGTTGCAGCGTATCAAGAATGCCCAAATTGCGGCGAACTGAAGCGTCCGCATCACCTGTGTGATGCGTGTGGCCATTATAATGGCCGCGAAGTGGTTGCAGTCGCCTGATCCTTCCTAAAGGAGAATAATAGGTGTCCACGAAACCGCGTATCGCCATAGACGCGATGGGCGGTGACGAGGGCGTGCCTGTTATGATTGCAGGTGCGGCGTTGGCGCGGCACCGGCACGAAAGTTTCAACTTTCTTTTGGTTGGGGATGAAGTCCGCATCAAAGCGGCGCTTGATAAGCATCCCAATCTGCGCGCTGCCTCCGAAATCCTTCACACCGACGATGTCGTAACGGCGGATGACAAGGTCAGCGCAGCTTTGCGCAAGGCCAAGACCAGCTCCATGGGCATGGCGATAAACGCCGTGAAAACCGGAGAAGCCAGCGCTGCTGTCAGCGCAGGCAATACCGGCGCGCTCATGGCGACCGCAAAGCTCGCGTTACGGACCATGCCCGGCATCGACCGGCCAGCGCTTTCTGCGCTTTTACCGACGCTGGAAGACACCGACGTGGTGATGCTCGATCTGGGCGCAAACACCGAGTGCGAAGCGAAAAACCTTGTTCAGTTCGCCATCATGGGCGCAGCCTATTCCCGCATCATTTTCGGTTTTGACCGCCCGCGGGTTCGGCTTTTGAACATTGGCACAGAAGAAATGAAAGGCACCGATCAGTTGCGCGATGCGGCCTTGCATCTGCGCAATGCGACGGGCCTACACATGGATTTTCAGGGGTTTGTCGAGGCGGATAAAATCAACCGCGGCGAATGCGACGTTGTCGTTTGCGATGGCTTCACGGGAAATATCGCGCTGAAGTCCATCGAGGGTACTGCCCGGTTCGTGACCGATCTGCTGCGCCGCGCGTTTACAAGCTCGTTACGGTCAAAATTCGGCTTTCTGGTGTCGCGCCCAGCGACTGAGCTGCTGCGTCATCATCTTGACCCCAATAATCACAATGGCGCCGTCTTCATGGGACTGAACGGTGTCGTGGTAAAAAGTCACGGAAGTGCGAACGTGAAGGGCGTGGCGAACGCAGTCGAAGTCGCCGCGCGGCTGGTGGAAGAAGATATTACGGCGCGCATCACGCAAGATCTGGCGCGGGTGCAAGCGGAATGACGGCTGTGGCCCTTCATGCCGTTATCAAAGGCACAGGGTCAGCGCTTCCGCGCAATCGCGTATCAAACGCCGAACTTGCAGCCAAAGTCGACACAACCGACGAATGGATTACCGAACGTACCGGTATCAAATTTCGTCATATCGCTGAACCCGATGAAACGACATCCAGCCTTGCGATAGAGGCGTCGCGCAACGCGCTTGAGGCGGCAAATATGGCCGCGTCCGACATTGATCTGATTATTTTGGCGACCGCCACTCCGGACCAGACATTTCCTGCATCGGCCACCATCGTCCAGCACGCGCTTGGCTGCAATGGCGGCGTGGCTTTTGATGTCGCTGCGGTATGTTCGGGGTTCCTGTACGCATTTTCGGTGGCCGAAAGCATGATCCGCGCAGGATCAGCGCGTAACGCATTGGTGATCGGCGCAGAAACCTTCAGCCGCATCTTGGACTGGGAAGACCGCACAACCTGTGTGCTTTTTGGTGATGGTGCCGGCGCAGTCGTCCTGTCGGGCGAAGTTGGAACCCGTGGTGCCTTGGCCACCAAGCTGCATGCCGACGGCCAGCATAATGAATTATTATATGTCGACGGCGGTCCATCGACCACGGGTACCGTTGGTAAGTTGCGCATGAAGGGCCGCGAAGTGTTTCGCCACGCGGTAACCAACCTGACCAGCGTACTGTACGAAGTTCTTGAGGAAGCAGAACTCACGCCTGCCGATGTCGATTGGGTCGTCCCGCATCAGGCAAATGCCCGGATTATTGAAGCGACCGCCAAGAAACTTGGGCTCGACGCCGACAAAGTTGTTCTGACGGTCGACCAGCATGCAAACACCTCGGCGGCTTCTGTTCCGCTTGCCCTTGATGTCGCCGTGCGGGACGGCCGGATTAAAGCCGGAGATGTCATTGTGATCGAGGCAATGGGCGGTGGCTTTACATGGGGCGCTTCTGTCGTTCGCATGTAGGCGATTTCCAACGATCGCCGTTTTACAATTGAAAATTCTGCTGTATATTGTGGGAATAGGGGTGGCCGTACATCCGGAGACCGTAAATGGCAGACACAGGAACTTTAACGCGCGCCGATCTGGCGGACATTCTTAATCGTCAAATCGGTTTGTCGCGTGCTGACGCGGCATTGATGATTGAGTCTATTCTTGATCATATGACGACCGCTGTGCTTGATGGCGAAAATGTAAAGATATCCGGTTTTGGCACCTTTGTTTTGCGTGACAAAGGCCAGCGGGTAGGGCGTAATCCCAAAACGGGTGTGGAAGTGCCCATAACGCCGCGTCGGGTCCTGACATTTCGGGCCAGCCAAGGCATGCGTCAAAAGGTCAAATAACCCATCATGGTTGAAAAATCGGCGGACGCATTTCGAACCATTGGTGAGATGGCGCAGGTTTTGGGCGTTCGGACGCATATT
>JBILOZ010000166.1:0-3941 GCA_044374245.1 Sphingorhabdus sp.
GATATGTATAAATATGACCATTTCGACCAATCGATCGTCGATGCGCGCGTTGCCGAATTTCGTGATCAGGTAAACCGGCGTATCGCGGGAGAGATTACGGAAGACCAGTTCAAGCCATTGCGGCTGATGAACGGTCTGTATCTGCAGCTGCATGCCTATATGCTGCGCGTCGCCATTCCATATGGCACGCTCGACAGCCGGCAGATGCGAATGCTCGCGCACATCGCCCGCAAATATGACCGCGATTACGGCCATTTCACAACGCGCCAGAATATCCAGTATAACTGGATCAAGCTTGAGGAATGCGCGGATCTGTTGGAAGAGCTGGCGACGGTTGAAATGCACGCCATTCAAACCAGCGGCAATTGCATCCGCAACATTTCGTCGGACCAATATGCTGGGGCGGCGGCGGATGAAGTTGCTGATCCGCGTCCATGGGCAGAATTGCTGCGCCAATGGTCCACATTCCACCCAGAATTCAGCTATTTGCCGCGCAAGTTCAAGATTGCGGTCATCGCATCCCCCGAAGATCGTGCCGCCATGCGCTTGCATGACATCGGACTAGAGCTTGTCCGCCAGAACGGCGAATTGGGTGCGCGCGTATTCGTAGGGGGCGGCATGGGCCGTACGCCGATGATTGCGCCAGAGATCAATCCGTTCGTCAAAGCCGACGATCTGCTGAGCTACATCGAAGCCTGCTTGCGCGTGTACAATCGCTATGGCCGCCGCGACAATATCTACAAGGCGCGTATCAAGATACTCGTTCACGAAATTGGCGCAGATGAATATCGCCGTCAGGTTGCGGAAGAATTCGCCCATGTCAAAACGCTGGGCATCGATCCGCCATTGGCAGAGCTGGAGCGCATCAGTGCCTTCTTTGCACCGCCTACATTTGATGCAGCAGACGTCGAACCCGATCGCAGTGATCCCGACTTCGCGGTCTGGCTCGATCAGAACGTAAAGCCGCACAAGCAAGCCGGTTACGCGATCGTCAACATCAGCTTGAAGCCGATTGGCGGTATTCCGGGCGATGCAACATCGGCGCAAATCGACGTGATGGCTGACCTTGCTGAGCAATATGGCTTCGACGAATTGCGCGTCACCCATGCACAGAACATCGTGCTGCCACATGTGGCCAAGCGCGATCTGCACGCTGTGTGGCAAGCATTGCGCGAAGCCCAACTGGCAGATGCCAATCTTGACCTGATCAGCGATATCATCGCCTGCCCCGGCCTCGATTATTGCAGCCTTGCCAACGCCCGTTCGATCCCTGTCGCGCAGAAAATTGCGACGCGCTTTGCCGACATGGACCGGCAACGCGATTTGGGCGAGCTGAAGCTCAAAATTTCCGGCTGCATCAATGCCTGCGGACATCACCATGCGGGTCATATCGGCATATTGGGCGTCGACCGGAAGGGTGTGGAAAATTATCAGCTGACCTTCGGCGGCTCTGGCGCGGAAGACGTTAGCATCGGGAAAATCATTGGCCCGGGCTTTGATGAAGACGGCGTTGTCGACGCGGTCGAAAAGGCCACGGAAGTCTACAAGACGCTGCGTGAAGGCGATGAGCGTTTCATCGACACATATCGCCGTGTCGGCCTCGAACCATTTAAGGAGGCGATTTATGGTTGAGTTTCGCTATCGCACGGATGAAGTCACTGAACAGCCATCGGTGACGCTCGATGCTTTTTTGGATCAGTCCAACGCCACCGCTGTCCGGCTTGAGCCCGATGATGATGCACGTGCGCTGATCCCGTTTCTGGATCGGCTGACGCTTATCGAAGTTGCGTTCCCCAAATATCGCGACGGGCGCGGCTACAGTTCCGCGCGCATCTTGCGTGAAGCTGGTTACACCGGCGAGCTGCGCGCGCAAGGCGATGTTCTGGTCGACCAAATTGCGTTCATGCGGCGTTGTGGCTTTGACAGCTTTGCACCCGAAGCGTCGTTAAATCCCGAAGCGGTCGCGCGCGCGCTTTCAACCTATGACCAGTTTTACCAAAAGGCCGCGGACTCCGCGGTTCCCGTTTGGAAGCTACGGCATGGGTGAACTGGTCCGCATCGCCGACCGTATCAACACCGCACCACGTTACACGGAGGCGGACGCCGTCCGTCTCAACAACATGTTCCGTGGGCGCGATACGATCGAAATGCTGACCGTTTTACTGCGTGAAAATATGTTGGGTGATGCGGCGATAGTCTCCAGCTTCGGCGCAGAGAGCGCCGTTTTGCTGCATTTGATCGCCAGCATCGACCCCGCCACACCTGTATTGTTCCTCGACACCGGGAAGCATTTTCCCGAGACGATTACCTATCGCGAGGAACTGCGGAATATGCTTGGCTTGATGGACCTGCGCATCATCGCCCCCGACCCTGCGCATCTGGCGCAAAAGGACGGAACGGGCCTGCGCTGGTCTTATGACCCCGATGGCTGCTGCAAAATCCGCAAAGTCCTTCCGCTGAAATCTGCGCTTGCGGGCTTTGATGCACAGTTTACGGGCCGGAAAGCCTTTCAGTCCGCAACCCGCAAGGCGCTGCCACGGTTCGAAATCGAGGAAGGCCGCCTAAAGGTCAATCCGATTGCAGATTGGGACAAGGCCAGAATCGAAGCCTATATGGCCGAATACGCGCTGCCTGTGCATCCGCTGGTGGAACAGGGCTATCCGTCGATTGGCTGCTCACCTTGTACCACGAAGGTTGCACCAGGCGAAGACCCGCGCTCGGGTCGCTGGAAGGGCTGGGACAAGGTTGAGTGCGGAATTCATACGGCCGTCACGCCACTGGATGACAGCGCAAACGACCCGATCTTTTAACCGGCGCGCGCATTCAATCCTTCTGGAAAAAATAGGCCTGAATGTCCGCCGCAATACGCGCGGGACGAAGCGTTTCGGCATCGATGCAGCACCAGCTTGATTTAACCTCAGCCAACACGTCTTCACCGCGCTTGATGATCGTTTCGTAAAAGGACCGGGCACCTTGCACTTTTTCAAGAACGACGGACGCGATAACGACATCATCGAGAAACGCCGGCTTCCTGTAAGTGATTTCGTGCTTCAACGCGACCCACAGATATTTTGCAGCCGCCTCAGGCGGGGCAAGCTTGTTCCAATGCGCCAAAACCGCATCCTGCACCCAGTTCAAATAGCGCGCATTATTCACATGCCCCATGAAGTCGATGTCGGCAGGCAAGACGCCGATATGATGAAGGTGGGAGAGCGTTTTTGTCATGATGCTTCCAAGATAGGCTTAAGCATGAAGATTACACCCCCATTGCGGATTAAATCGGAATAAATAGATGCATTCATCACAAAAATTCGCGGTCATGACTTGCCGCGGGATTTTTCGTTCCCCACATTATCGACATGCGTGAATCTGGATGGACATATTGGCGACAAACCAACGCCTTTCGCTGGACGATGCTAACAATTGGGTGGATATTGGTGCTGGGATCTCCTTTATTAGGCCCGATCCCCGGTCCGGGACCGCTGATCATTTTACCCATTGGGCTTGCGTTCATCCTGAAAAATTCGCTTTGGGCCAAAAAGCGGTACGCACGGCTGGCGCGGCAGCATCCCGAATATGCACAATGGGCGAATTGGGCGCTGCGGCGGAGCAAGCTTACCGACCGTCCACCGTTTCCGGATGTGAAAGGTGATTTCATGCACCTGTTCCGCCGCGACGACATCGACATGAAAATGCCCTGACCTGTGTTGACTTTTAGCCTTTCGGACCGTATCGGCCACTGCAACAGAAGCGGTCGCTGCGCAGATTCGGCGGCCCTTTTCATTTCAAGACGCAAAAAATTTAAGGATTACAGTCATGAAGCGCACTTTTCAGCCGAGCAATCTCGTGCGTGCCCGTCGCCACGGTTTTCGTCTCCGTATGTCAACCGCCGCTGGCCGCAACATCCTGAACGCACGTCGCGCACGCGGCCGCAAGAAACT
>JBILOZ010000167.1:0-3933 GCA_044374245.1 Sphingorhabdus sp.
AGGCCCTTGGCATCCAACGTCTCTGCCGCCTTCATCGCTTCGGCCAAACGCGTGCCGAGTGAGAGAATCGCGACCTTCTTGCCTTCGCGCATGATCCGGCCTTTGCCGATTTCTAACTGCTGCGGCACTTCGGGCATCGCAACGCCCGTGCCATTGCCGCGTGGGTAGCGGAACGCGATTGGCCCGCTGTCGTGCAAGACGGCGGTGTAGGTCATGTGGACCAGTTCCGCTTCATCTGCTGGCGACATGACGACCATATTGGGCAAGGTCGCCAAATAGGTAATGTCGAACGACCCTGCATGCGTGCTGCCATCGGCGCCGACGAGGCCCGCGCGGTCAATGGCGAAGCGCACAGGCAAATTTTGGATCGCGACGTCGTGCACGACCTGGTCATAGGCGCGTTGCAGGAAGGTCGAGTAAATCGCGCAGAAGGGACGCATCCCCTGTGCCGCAAGTCCAGCCGCAAAGGTGACGGCATGCTGTTCAGCGATGCCGACATCGAACGAGCGTTCGGGATGCGCGGCAGAGAATTTGTCAACGCCGGTGCCGCCCGGCATCGCGGCGGTTATCGCGCAAATCGTAGGATCGGTTTCGGCCAGCTTGGCCAGCGTTTCACCGAACACGTTTTGATAAGCGGGGGGGCCGCCACCGGGGCCCTTGTCCTGCTTACCCGTGACCACGTCGAATTTGACGACGCCATGATATTTGTCCGCCGACGCTTCGGCAGGGGCGTAACCTTTGCCCTTTTGCGTGACGACATGGATCAGCACGGGGCCTTCGGCATTGTCGCGGACATTTTCGAGGACGGGGATAAGCTGGTCGAGATTGTGCCCGTCGATGGGGCCAACATAATAAAAACCAAGTTCTTCGAACAAGGTGCCGCCCATCGCCATGCCGCGGGCGAATTCTTCCGCCTTTGACGCGGCCGAATAGATGCGGCGCGATAGCTTTTTGGCGACTTTGCTCGCGAGGCTGCGCAGGCCGAGATATTCGCTGGAGGACACCAGACGCGACAAATAAGCCGACAGACCGCCAACGGGCGGCGCAATCGACATGTCATTGTCATTCAGGATGACGACCAAGCGGTTGCCCGCGGCTTGGGCGTTGTTCATCGCCTCATAAGCCATGCCGGCCGACATCGAACCATCACCGATAACGGCAATGGCTTTGCCCGGTTTGCACGCAATCTTGTTGGCGACCGCAAAACCCAAGGCGGCAGAAATAGAGGTTGAGCTATGTGCCGCGCCGAACGGATCATATTCGCTTTCGCTGCGCTTGGTGAAGCCCGAAAGGCCCCCGCCTGTGCGCAAGGTGCGGATGCGGTCGCGGCGACCCGTCAGGATCTTGTGCGGATAGCATTGGTGGCCAACGTCCCAGACCAAACGGTCATCGGGCGTGTTGAAGACATAATGGATCGCGGTCGTCAGTTCGACGACGCCCAAGCCAGCGCCCAAATGGCCGCCCGTTACCGAAACTGCAGATATGGTTTCAGCGCGCAATTCGTCCGCGAGCTGGCGAAGCTGCGACGCGGCAAGATTGCGAAGGTCCGAGGGCACTTTAACCGTGTCGAGTAACGGCGTGTCTGGGGTATGTGTCATGCTGTGAGCTTAGCCACCTTTTATCGGGCTGTCGAACGGGTAATTGCGCCAGCGCTACCCGCAATCGGCGCATTTTCCGCGGACTTCGATGACGGGGCGAACCTCGGCAAAACCGGCATGTTCGGCCGCTGCGCGAACGTTCATGGTTAGCGTATCGTCATCAATATGCGTGGCGGTGCCACAGCTGTCGCAGATCAGGAAAATGCAATCATGCAAACAGCCGGGATGCGAGTTGGCGAGATATGCGTTCGCGCTTTCGACGCGGCGCGCAAGGTTGGTGGTCACGAACAGATCGAGTATCCGGTACACGCTGTTGGGCGCAACGCGCTTGCCGCGTTTTTGCGAAACCAGATCAGCGATGTCGTAGGCCGATGCGGGTTTTTCAAATGTGGCGAGCACCGCGAAAATGTCTGCGCGCATATCTGTCCACTGCTCGCCCGCCTCGACCAACGCCGATTCGGCGGCATGGGCAAGCGATGCGCCTGCATGCTCGTGATGATGATGAACTGCCATGTTGATGATGTAGGCTTTGACAGCCAGTCGGTCAATTGCCCGTCAGGCAGATGCGCGGTGGTTCAGGAAATGTCCTAACGCGAGGCAGATGACGCCAAGGACTGTCCAGACGATCTCCATAAGGCCATGTGGCAGTGTCAACGCGCCCGCCATCATGCCGATGCCTGCTGCGCCAACGATAGCTGGCGTAAACAGTCCGTGATCCCAAAAGCCCTTACCAAGCGCCAGCACGCCGAAGAGAATAGCCAGAAACAGGCCGGTTTCATGAATGACCGAGTTGAGCAAAAAGCCGCTTGCCGATGCCAGAAACGCCAGCAAAAGCGTGGTGACAAGGCAATGCACAAGGCACAGGCCAGCAATGCTTAAGCCAAGCCCATCCCACCGCCATTTTTTCCATGCCTGCGTCATTGCGGTCGCACTACACCGATTCGCTAGACGTTACAACATTACATCGCATAAATTGCAGCCATCATGACCTTTTTTGCAACCTCTGTCCGCTTGCAGCTTGCTGAAATCAGGGGCATATCGCGGCTTATGAACAAAGCTCTGCATTCTGACGTCCCAGCCAATCCGTGCCCATCGCGCCCTCAGGCGCTGATTACATGGCTTATGGGCGTGGCGGTTCTCGTCTTCGCGATGGTGGTTGTGGGCGGAATTACGCGCCTGACCGAATCGGGCCTGTCGATCACCGAATGGAAACCCATCACGGGTACCTTGCCCCCGTTGAACGAGGCGAGCTGGCTCTCCGAATTTGAAAAGTACAAACAGATCCCCGAATATACCGAGATTAACGGTCCGGCGGGCATGACGCTGGCGGAGTTCAAATTCATCTATTTCTGGGAATGGGTCCACCGCTTGTTGGGACGGGTTATCGGATTGGCCTTTGCGCTGCCGCTGGCGTGGTTCTGGATCAAGCAGGCGATCCCGAGTGGTTATAAGCCACGTCTGCTTGCTTTGCTCGCACTGGGCGGCCTGCAAGGGACCATCGGTTGGTGGATGGTGTCATCGGGCCTTTCTGCGCGCACCGATGTCAGCCATTATCGGCTTGCCGTCCATCTTTTGACGGCCCTCACAATCTTGGGTGGCCTTGTTTGGACCGCGCTTGATTTACACGCACTGACGAAAAATCCATCGGCAAAGCCCGCGCGTATCACTGGCTTTGCGGGCAGCATCTTGGTGATATTGTTTATCCAATTGCTCTTCGGCGCGTGGGTCGCCGGGCTGAATGCCGGATATGTCGCCAACACATGGCCATTGATGAACGACCGTTTCTATCCAGATGGCGTCGATACAGGCAACGGCGCATTTTATGCTTTGGTGAATGACCCCTATCTCACCCATTTCGTCCACCGTTGGTGGGCGTGGGTCGCGGTGATTGCGCTGGTCCTGATGGCACGGCGGGTCAAGAAAGCGGGCGTTCGTGGGGCTTCTGCTGCGATTCATAGCGCGTTCGGCATCCAGATGCTGCTGGGCATTGCGACCGTGATGACGGGGGTCAACATCGTCCTTGCCGTTTCGCATCAGGCGGTCGGCGCCCTTTTGGTCGCGGCAACTGTCTGGGGCGCGCATGTCTTGGGGCGTGATACCGCCTAAACGCCGACGGGTATTATTATACCCGTCGTAAAACCCTTGCTTTTGCTTGACTATTGGCCGGTTCATCGCCATTGGCACCACTTCGCGTGCAGGATCCTTTGTGATTCTGTGCAACACTAAAATTTCGAAAGGTGCGATTAGCGATGAAAACGCTATCCAGAGTTACGAAATCGATCCGTCCACAGGACGTCGAGAAATCGTGGATCCTCATTGACGCAGAAGGTTTGGT
>JBILOZ010000042.1:0-14537 GCA_044374245.1 Sphingorhabdus sp.
GGAGTATTGAAATGAGCGTTAACGAACGGATCGATGAGATCGTCAAAGGCAATGATGTCGTCCTTTTCATGAAAGGTTCGCCATTGTTTCCGCAGTGCGGATTTTCCAGCAAGGCGATCGCCATTCTTGACCATCTGAATGTCGCTTATGAAAGCGTCGATGTGTTGCAGGATATGGAAATCCGTGCAGGCATCAAAGACTATAGCGATTGGCCAACCATCCCGCAATTGTACGTCAAGGGCGAGTTCCTGGGCGGTTCGGACATCATGATGGAAATGTACGAAGCGGGCGAACTACAAGCAATTGTGGACGCAGAAGGCTTGGCCAAGGCCGGCTAATCAGTCGGCGTCATTTACCACAACCAGCCTTGGCTGCATGATGTGAATCCACAGCAACGCCAGTAAATAGGCGCTTGCACAGATTGCGAACATCGGCGTGTAGCCAAGGCCTGCATCGAGCGACCAGCCAGCGAATTCAAGCATGGCCGCGCCGCTCAAATTACCGACCAAAGCCCCAATTGCGATCACGCTGCCGACCTGACGAGCGGGAACAATATCCGCCGTCATGCCGAAAATATTGGTCGAAAAACCCTGATGCGCGAAAAGTGCTAACCCAATGATCAGCGCCGCGATCCATTCATTTGGCGCTTGTAGGGCCAAGGGAATGGGTAAAATCAGCAAAGCGTAAAAAAGCATGGAGCTTTTGCGCGCTGCATTGGGTGTCATTCCCTTACCCAACAGGATCGGGAACAATATACCACTGGTCAAAGCGCCAACCGCCGCCAGCGCATATACGATTGCCGTGGGCGCGCCTATTTCAGCCTGCCCCAGTCCAAATTGCCGCGCAAAGAAATCTGGCGCCCAAAATAATATGAACCACCATACAAGGTCCGTGAGCAGCTTTGCGCCTGCCACGGCCCATGTCCGCCGTTCCTTCAACAGCTCACGCCATGGCGGGCCTTTGTCTGCTGGATTGGCGATGGTTGGCGCAGCTGTTCCCAGTGGCTGAAGTTTGCTTGTCCCGAGCCACCAGAAAAGCAGCCATACAAACCCAAGCGCGCCAGTGATAATAAACGCCTCGCGCCAGCCATACATGATGGCAATCCATGGCACGGTCAGCGGCGCCAGAATGGCGCCAATATTGGACGCGCTGTTAATCACGCCAATACCGATGGATCGTTCCCGAATGGGCAAATATGTGGCGGCGGATTTCATCGCCGCAGGCGTGTTTACCGACTCTGCCACAGCAAGAGTGACGCGCGCTGCGACAAACTGCCCGACCGAACTGGCAAAAGCATGTCCCATGCCCGCCAAGCTCCATATCGCAACAGCCAAACCATAGCCCCAGCGCACGCCGAACCGGTCAATGAACCACCCCACGCCGAGCAGAGCGACCGCAGTGGCAATCTGAAATGCTGATCCGAAATGGCCAAATTCACGGTCGGTCCAGCCAAATTCAACCTGCAATGTCGGCTTTAGAAGTGCAAGAACCTGTCGGTCTAGATAATTGAGCGCCGTGCCGAAAAACAAAAGGGCAATGAGTCCGTAGCGGATATAGCGTGCGGCATCGCCGGACTTTGCGATCTCGGTGTCGGCCATTGAATCCTCTCCCAAGTCCTGCTTTATGCTGGAACTTCTGATGCATCTGCCTATAGAAGGCCATATGACACCGCAAGACATAAACGCGAATTATATCGCTGACCTGTATGGCGAGACATATCTTGGTGAGGACAATCCGGCACCGCGCAAACGATTAATGATCGGCGCATTGTTCCCGGGTCTTGCTGTCGTTGGTATCGCATCGGTTGCAGCCACTTGGTTCTCCGAACATTATGCCATGCCTGTCATATTGGCCGGGCTACTGCTTGGTTTGGCGCTCAATTTTATATCGGCTGAGCAAAAGGTTCACCCAGGCCTCGATTTCTGCGGCACCACGTGTTTGCGGTGGGGCATCGTTCTGTTGGGGACTCAGGTGACCGTCATGCAGATTGGCGGATTGGGTGCACTCGCCTTTCTGGGGCTGGTGTGCATCATGGCGCTGGTGATGGGTGCGGGCCTGTTCGGCGCGCGAATGGCTGGGCAAAGCAATTATGCAGGCTGGCTTGCGGGCGGCGCGACAGCCATCTGTGGCGCATCAGCGGCCTTGGCCATCTACGCCGTTATTGGCCGCGAGCGGCTGAACCAGAACCAATTCACGCTGACGTTGGTGGGCGTTTCGCTCGCCAGTGCTATCGCCATGTCCTTTTACCCCCTCATCGCGGCGCAGCTTGCCTTCACGGATCGTCAGGCGGGTTTCCTGATGGGCGCGGCGATACATGACGTCGCGCAGTCGCTGGGCGGTGGCTATAGCTTTTCCCAGTCCGCCGGTGAAACGGCTACCATCGTAAAGCTGTCGCGCGTGGCCTTGCTGGCCCCAGCGGTGGCGCTCATTGGCCTCGCCATCGGCTCGGGCAATGGCCAATCGAAAAGCCTTGCTGCGAAGTTGAAACTGCCGTGGTTCATCATCGCATTCTTCGCGGTGGTTACCGTCAACTCGCTTGTCGACGCACCAAAGTGGGTGGCCGAATATGGCCTGCTGGCATCCAAAGCGATGCTCTTGTTCGCGGTTACCGCAACAGCTATGCGGTCACGGCTTGATCTGTTACTCGGGCAAGGCTGGAAGGCGATGTTGCCCGTCATGCTCGCCACCTTTACCGCTTTCATCGCTGCGGCGACCTTTGCATGGGGATTTTTATGAGCCAGCCAATTTTTGACCTCGCCGTAATCGGCGGCGGCATAAACGGCGCGGGCATTGCGCGCGACGCGGCGGGGCGTGGCGCAAAGGTGGTATTGCTCGAGCGCGGTGATCTTGCGCGTGGCACATCCTCTGCATCGACAAAACTTATTCACGGCGGCCTGCGCTATCTTGAGCATTATGAATTCGCGCTGGTCCGGGAATCGTTGATTGAGCGCGAACGGTTGTGGGCCATTGCGCCGCACATCATTTGGCCGCTGCGCTTTATCCTGCCGCATCAAAAGGGTATCCGTCCCGCGTGGCTCGTTCGCTTGGGCCTGTTTTTATATGACCATATTGGCGGCCGCAAACTGCTCCCCGCGACCCGGACCGTAAAGCTTGCGTCTGAACCCGCCGGTAAACCGCTGAAGCCGCAATTCACCACTGCGTTCGAATATTCGGATTGCTGGGTCGATGACGCGCGACTGGTGATCTTTAACGCCATGGACGCCGCACAGCATGGTGCAGAAATCCGCACACACTCCGAAGTGACGCACATCGAACGACGTGACGGAATCTGGCATATCGAAACTGCAGGACAGCCGCCTATACAGGCGCGCGCCGTGGCCAACGCAGCAGGGCCAGCGGTGCTTGAACTGCTTGCGCGCACCACCGGGCGTCAGCGCAATGCAGCCGAAACCATCCGGCTTGTGCGTGGTTCCCACATCGTTGTGCGCAAAATGTTCGATACGCCGCAGGCCTATTTCTGCCAAAACCCCGATGGCCGGATCTTCTTCGCGATACCGTATGAGGATGATTTCACCCTGATCGGCACGACCGATGCCGATCACAAAGGTTCGCTCAACGACGTTTTCGCGACGTCCGAGGAAATCGACTATATTTGCGAATCCGCTGGCGCCTATTTCAAACAAACGATCACGGCAGCGGACGTCATATATAGCTATGCCGGTGTTCGTCCGCTGGTCGATGACGGGTCGGGCAAGCCCGAAACCGCATCACGCGGTTACCATTTCGAAGTCGACGTTGATGCCGACGGGCAAGCGCCGATCCTATCTGTTTTCGGCGGCAAGATTACAACGTACCGCCACTTGGCAGAAAGCGCCGTCAAAAAGCTCGCTGGATATATGCCTATTCTCGATGGGCGAAGCTGGACGCTCCAACAGCCGCTTCCGGGTGGCGACTTTCCGACCGACGGTGCAGATCACTTGGCAGATGAGCTGCAGCGCGCATACCCGTTTCTGCCTGCTCCGCTCACCCACCGCTGGGTGCGCAGCTATGGTACGCTGACGCGAACAATTCTGGCCGATGCGAACACAATCAAAGATCTTGGCACGCATTTTGGCCATGGGCTGTATGCCCGCGAAGTCGACTATTTGATCGGCCAAGAATGGGCGCGCTCTGCAAGTGACATATTGTGGCGGCGCAGTAAGCTGGGCCTGCGTTTTTCTGCTGAAGAAACAGCGAAATTGGAAAGCTACGTCGCCGGCAAATTACGGAAATAAAGCGGCTTAACCCCATAAAATATCGTGAATGTTCAAAAGCGCATGCGGCTGGGCAAGGAAAACTACCGCGATATCTTATCCTTTCTGGGTTGATTTCCGCCGATAAAAGGACCATCTGCCCCCAATCGGAGTAAATTTATCTGATTAGGGACGTTGTTATGCGTTTGTCGAATATGGCAGATTATGCAGTGGTGGTTATGAGCGCGGCTTCGCGCCATTGCGGCTCTGCGCGCGTATCTGCGACGGACCTTGCGACCGAAACCGGCCTTGCGCTGCCCACGACTCAAAAGCTGGTGAGCATGTTGACCAAGGCAGGCCTTTTGCGTTCGGCACGTGGAACAGGCGGTGGCATCACGCTTGCCCGCCCTGCAGCGGCCATCAATCTGGCGGATATTATTGAGGCTGTCGAAGGCCCAATTGCAATGACCGCGTGCTGCGATACGCATAAACACGCCTTGGGCCAGCATTGTGCGAAAGAAGGCAGCTGCCACGTCCAATCGCATTGGCCCGTCGTCAACAACGCTGTGCGCGGTGCGCTTGCGCAAATCAATTTGGCAGGACTGACGCGATGACCGACGATATTGAAATCAAAGACAAGGCAGCATGGGACGCCGCCGAAAAGGTTGCCGATTACGAGCATGGCTGGTCGTCGGACATCGAAACCGATTTCGCGCCAAAGGGCCTGAACGAAGATACCGTCCGCTTCATTTCAGCAAAGAAGAATGAGCCCGAATGGATGCTCGAATGGCGGCTTAAGGCCTTTGCCATGTGGAAAACGATGGAAGCGCCGGATTGGGCCAAGCTCAATGTCCCGCCCATCGATTATCAGGACGCCTATTATTATGCCGCGCCCAAGGCGAAGCCAAAGCTGAATTCACTGGACGAGGTCGATCCCGAAATCCTGCGCGTTTACGAAAAGCTGGGCATTCCGATTGCCGAACAGAAGTTGCTTGCCGGTGTCGAAGGCGGTGAAGATGGCGGCTTGCCCCAACGCCGCGTCGCGGTTGATGCCGTGTTTGACAGCGTGTCGGTGGCCACGACCTTCCGCGCTGAATTGGAGCGGGCTGGCGTTATCTTCCGCAGCATTTCGGAAGCGATTAAGGAATATCCTGACCTCGTCCGCAAATATCTCGGCAAGATTGTGCCGATGCACGATAATTATTTCGCCACGCTCAATTGCGCGGTCTTTTCCGATGGTACGTTCGTCTACATCCCCGAAGGCGTGCGCTGCCCGATGGAGCTTTCCACCTATTTCCGTATCAACGCGGAAAATACCGGACAGTTCGAACGGACATTAATCGTCGCCGACAAAGGCAGCTATGTCAGCTATCTCGAAGGCTGCACCGCGCCGATGCGCGACGAGAATCAGCTGCACGCCGCTGTGGTCGAACTGGTCGCGCTGGACGATGCCGAGATCAAATATTCGACCGTGCAAAACTGGTATCCCGGCGACGCGGAAGGCAAAGGCGGCATCTATAACTTCGTCACCAAGCGCGCATTGTGCCAGGGACGGAACAGCAAGGTGAGCTGGACCCAGGTTGAAACCGGCAGCGCGGTGACATGGAAATATCCAAGCTGCGTATTGAACGGCGAAAACAGCATCGGCGAATTTTACTCGGTCGCGGTGACCAACAATCACCAGCAGGCCGATACCGGCACCAAGATGATCCACAATGGCAAGGGTTCGCGCTCAACCATCGTCAGCAAGGGTATCAGCGCCGGACACAGCAACAACACCTATCGCGGGCTGGTGCGCGTTGCGCCCAATGCCGAGGGCGTGCGCAACTTCACCCAATGTGACTCGCTGCTGCTCGGGTCTTTGAGCGGCGCGCACACTGTCCCCTATATCGAAGTCCGCAACCCAAGCGCGCAGATCGAGCATGAGGCGACGACGAGCAAGATTTCGGACGACCAGATGTTCTACGCAATGGCCCGCGGCCTGAATGCCGAAGAAGCGGTCGCGCTGATCGTCAACGGCTTTGCCAAGGAAGTGTTGCAGCAATTGCCGATGGAATTCGCGGTTGAGGCGCAGAAGTTGTTGGGCATCAGCCTTGAGGGGAGCGTGGGGTGATGACAGACGATGATGCAAAATACATCGCACAGACGCTAACACCGCCACAGCGGGAAATCCTCCTCAATTCAAATGGCGACAAAATTACTTCTCTCAAAACCATCTCCGACACTAGCGGCATTGACCATTACATTTTGAAACACGAAGCGTCCTACCTGCAATCGATGAATTTGCTAGAAGTGAAGCGATCTCGATCAGGTGGGTCATTTCATTACAATTGTGCGATTTTAAATGACCGAGGCCTGCAAGTACAAGCCAAATTGAACAAACAGAAATTACAAAAAAATGCTCCAAATAAATAACCTCCACGCCAATGTTGGCGACAAGCCTATCCTTAAAGGCCTCACGCTCTCGCTGAACGCGGGCGAGATCCATGCGATCATGGGTCCGAACGGCGCGGGAAAATCGACGCTGGGTTATGTGCTTTCGGGACGCCCCGGTTATGAGGTGACGGAGGGTTCGGTGACCTTCAACGGGCAGGATTTGCTCGCCCTCGAACCGCATGAGCGCGCCGCCGCAGGTCTGTTCTTGAGCTTTCAATATCCGGTCGAGATCCCCGGCGTATCGAACGTCCAGTTCCTGCGCGAGGCGCTCAATGCGCAGCGCAAATATCGCGGTGAGGCTCCGCTGACCGGTGGTGAATTCCTGAAGGTCGCACGCGAACAGGCAGGCGCGCTTGGCATGGATATGGAGATGCTCAAGCGTCCCGTGAATGTCGGCTTTTCCGGCGGCGAGAAAAAACGCAACGAAATGGTGCAGATGGGCATCATCGACCCCGCGCTCGCGATCCTCGACGAAACCGACAGCGGCCTCGACATCGACGCGCTGCGCACCGTGGGCGATGGCATCAACCGCATCATGCGCAAGCCGGACAAGGCTGTACTGCTGATCACCCATTATCAGCGGCTACTCGATTATGTGAAACCCGACTTTGTGCATGTCCTCGACGGTGGCCGCATCACGCGGACCGGCGGTGCAGAGCTCGCGCTTGAGCTGGAGCGTGACGGGTATAAGGAATTGGCGGCTTGAGTATGTCCGCGCCCACCCGCCACAATGAAGCATGGCGCTACAGCGACATTGCCGCCGTAGAAGCGGCTTGGCCTTTGCCAGCGCCCGAAAGCATCATCGTGCCTGCGGGCGGCACATTTGCGCGGACCATCATTCAGGACGGCGGAACGATCCATCAATTGGACATCGCGATTGGCAAAGGCGCGACCGCCGCAATCCATGTGCTGAATATCGGCGGTGAATATGGGCGGGTCGAACTTAACGTCACACTGCATGAAAAGGCTGATTTCACACTTGGCGCGGTGCAAATTGGCGGTGCTACGCAAACGCTTGAGGTCATCACCACTGTCACCCATGCAGAACCCGGCGCGACATCATCGCAGATCGTCCGCTCCGTCTTGGCGGGTACAGCGACCGGCACCTATCTCGGCAAAGTGGCCGTGGCACGCGACGCCCAGCAAACCGACAGCGTACAGTCCGTCAAAGCGATGCTGCTGGACCGCAGCGCGACGGCCAACGCCAAGCCGGAACTCGAAATTTACGCCGACGACGTCAAATGCGCCCATGGCTGCGCGATTGGCGAGTTGGACGCCATGGGCCTTTTCTATCTGCAAGCGCGCGGCATTACCCCTGCCGAGGCAAAGAAGCTGATGTTGCAGGCGTTCGTTGCAGGCGTTTTTGAAGGCGCGGCAGATGAAGAGGCGCTGACCGAAGCAGCGTTGGCCAAATTGGGGGATTTGGTGTGACCACCACTGCCCTTCGCGACCAATTCCCCGGCCTTGCGAACAACTGGCATTATCTCGACACCGCCGCGACGGCCCAAAAACCGCAGGTCGTGCTCGACGCGATGATGCGTGCCGGTGGCGCCGATTATGCAACCGTCCACCGCGGCGTCTATGCCCGCTCAGCCAATATGACTGTCGCGTTTGAGGCGGCGCGCGAGCGCGTGGCGCGGTTCATCGGCGCAGCATCGCCGAACGAAGTCGTGTTCGTGCGCGGCGCGACCGAGGGCATCAATTTGGTCGCGCAAAGCTGGGGCCCCGCCAATCTGAACGCTGGCGACCGCATCATGCTCAGCCAGTTAGAGCATCATAGCAATATCGTACCGTGGCAGATGCTGGCGGAAAAGGTCGGCGCGCATATCGACGTCTGCCCGCTGACCGACGACGGCTTGATTGACCTCGACTGGTTGGAAGCGAACCTTACTGCACAGCACAAGCTCGTCGCGCTCGCGCATGTGTCCAATGTGCTTGGGTCGGTCCTTGGCGTAAAGCGTGCGGCCAAGGCTGCACATGCCGTTGGTGCCAAGCTCATGCTCGATGGTTGTCAGGCCGCACCGCGCATGCGGCTGAACATGGCTGAGCTGGACTGCGACTTTTACGTTATGTCCGGCCACAAATTATATGGCCCAACCGGCGTTGGCGTGTTGTGGGCAAAGGCGGAAACGCTGGATTCTATGCCGCCATGGCAAGGCGGCGGCGCGATGATTGATCGCGTGACCTTTGAAAAGACGACTTACGCCCCGGCGCCATCGCGGTTTGAGGCGGGCACCCCGATGATTATCGAGGTAATCGGCCTGCACGCCGCGATCGACTTTATCGACAGCTTTGGTCCTGAAGCTATATTTGCGCATGAAAGCGCGCTCGCCGCGCAAACGCGCGATGCTTTGCGCGGTATCAATTCGGTCACCTTATACGGTCCGGAAAAGTCCGCTGGCATCGTGTCCTTCAGCATGGAGGGCATCCATCCGCACGATATCGGAACGATATTGGACGAAGAAAATGTTGCCATTCGTGCCGGCCATCACTGCGCACAACCGCTGATGGACCATCTGGGCATTCCCGCCACCGCGCGGGCGAGTTTTGGTATTTATAATGACGAAAATGATGTCGCAGCGCTGGTGCGCGGACTGGAACGGGTGAAAAGGATTTTTGGATGAACGAGAACATCCGGATAGAAGAAGTTGATAGCGTCGAAAAGCCGCCCCGTGCGCGCGTGGAAAACGCTGTCGAAACACCAGGCGAGACATTGGCCCGTAAGAAGGATTATCTGGAAGGCTTTCTGGCGCAGAAGCCTGCTGCGCCATCACCGGGCGAACCCGACGGCGATTTGTACGAAGCGGTCATTGCCGCGCTTAAGGAAATTTACGACCCGGAAATTCCGGTGAACATTTACGACCTTGGCCTGATTTACAATGTCGAGATCAATGACGGCCATGCGCTCGTGTCGATGACACTGACCACCCCGCATTGCCCGGTGGCGGAATCCATGCCGGGTGAAGTTGAACTGCGCGTTGGCGCGGTGCCGGGCATTGGTGATGCTGAAGTAAATTTGGTCTGGGAACCGGCATGGTCGCCAGCCAATATGACCGATGAAGCCCGTCTGGAGCTTGGAATGTTATGACCGATGTAAAGACCCGCGTTCGCCCCGCTGCAGTCATCCTGACGCCCGCGTCGGAAGCGCGGATCGCCGAGCTGATGTCCAAGGCACCCGCAGGCGCGATTGGCGTCAAGCTGTCCACGCCGCGTCGGGGCTGTTCGGGCCTTGCGTACTCGGTCGACTATGTGTCCGAGGCCATCGCTTTTGATGAAAAAATCGAAACGCCGGGCGGCGTGCTCTATATCGATGGCGGCTCGGTGCTCTATCTCGTCGGATCGATCATGGATTGGGTCGAAGATGAATTTGCCGCTGGCTTTGTTTTCAATAATCCCAACGCCACAGGCAGTTGTGGATGCGGAGAGAGTTTTACGGTTTAAAAACCGAACTGCAGCCGGAACGCCACGCCGATGTCATCCGGCGCGCTTTCAAAATGCCCCGGTTCCTGTCGCCAGAACAGGTTTGACGAGACATAGCCGCCGCTTATTGGCAATATCCACGCAAGCTCGCGCGCGATTTCGCGGCCTTGTGGCGCAAGGCTGAAGCGTCTGATGCCGAATGTCGGCGTGCGCGTGGCATAATCATAGGCAATGGGCACATTCAGCGTGAGACCGCCGCTGGTAACCCGCAGCGGTTGGGCAAATCGGAACGCCAGCCGGTCGCCATGTGCGAATGCGTTGGCCCGTGTGACGTCAAAGGAAAATGCGTTGCTCTTGAGCAGGCTCTGTCCCGTCAGTGTCGACCCCGCATTGGCATAGGTCCACCCTTGCCGCCAACTGGTGCCGATCGACCAATCCTGTACCAAGGTCGCTTCCATATTGCCGTCGACGAACAGGCTGCGCGCACCGCCGCGGCCGATGAAGTTGGCAAAGCGGGCGCCGAGGATCGTTTCATCCTCCCGCATCCAATTGGCCCCCAGCGCCAGTCTGGCCGGCCCGATCTTGCGGTCCACCGAGAGCCCTAATGTTGCATAAGGATATTCGCGTGTACCCCGGCGAAGATATTCGTCTCCGGCCCCTTCATGCAGACGGGCGTCGCCATGTTCGACGCTGCCGGTCAGTCCGAAAGCACCCAATTTCTGTCGCAGGGCAAAGGAATTGCCCGGCTGGCGTTCAAACCCGCCCTCCATCCGTGCCTCACCAGCGGTCAAAAAGGCGCTGCTGGCCATATCTTGCAAGGCCACAACCTGATGGGCGGCGGTTTGCCGGATGCCCAGACTAAAGCGAATATCTTTGCTAATCGCTGCGCTCACCCGGCCCGCCAACAACCGCGCCTGTCGCGCTTGCCCGTCCGAAAGCGCGAGCGGCAATATGCTGGCGGTGCCGGCGCCGCTGTCGCTGATGGAAAATGCAATTTGGGTTGTGCCAAGAACCGCGCTGACCGATCGGTCCTGATCGATAAGCGCAGGCGTCAAACGCAAACGAGGCGCAGTGGCGTTCAATCCATGCGCAAGGTCGATGTCATATGCACGGCCATAGCTATCGACTATCACCGCGTTCACGGGACGATTGGACATCGCAACATCGCCCATCGGGCCACTTGTTGTGCCGCCATCGCCCGAAAGCGGAACGGCTATTGTTGTGCCCGCCAATGACGTCGTTCCGGAGGGCGCAAAGGCGCGCGCAATATCCAATATGCCGCGTCCGTAAATCGCATCCGTACCGGCGGCGCCTGCATCGCGCGCTGATGACAAGAGCAGATTTACAATCTGTGCGCCCGTGAGATTGGGAAAGGCTTGCGCCAGCAAAGCTGCAGCTCCGGAAATCTGTGGCGCAGAGAAAGACGTGCCATTGAAAACTCTGATAAGTGACTGACCATTCTCGACGAAACGATAGATGGTGTCGTTCTGATATTCGCAGCAAATGCCTTGGCCCAATGCGGACAATACTGCGTTTTGCGCGACACCCGCCTTGTTACTAAAGTTGGATATGACATCATTGTCATCAACAGATGTCGAAATGATAACAAGCCCGTTTCCGCTGTCCAATAGAGCTTGCGCAAAGGGGCTTGGGCTGTTCGGGTCAAAGGCAGCCGAAGCTTCATTGCCCTCATTACCAGCGGATACAACGACGACGATTCCGGCCAAGGTCGCGCGATTTATCGCAGTCCTTAATATCGAACTCGCGCCGCCCGCACCGCCGAGGGAAATGTTTATAACACGCGCGCCATTGTCGACCGCACGGTTGATCCCTGCGGCAATGGCGGTGTCCAGAAAGGAGCATGAAGCCGCATCTTTGCCGGGGGCTGCCGTGGTACAGCTTCCCGCCTGATCCGCCCGAAGCGCTAATATTGTCGCATTAAAGGCGATGCCATGGACATCGCGACCATCTTTGGCGGCTGCAATGACCCGCGTTACCGCAGTACCGTGCCCGTCGTCATCACCAAGTGGCCTATCCGCACCCGTTACGTCGCCCGATTGTGCATGAATGCGGCCTGTGAACTCGTGGCTATTAGGATCAATCCCTGAATCGATCACACCAACGGTTACGCCTCGCCCGGTAGCGCCTGCCTGATAAGCCGTGATCGCACGGTGAACGCTCGGCCCATCTGACTGAAAATATTCTAGTGTCATGAAATTCGTCGGCGTCGGCGGTGGTGGCGGCGGTGGCGGTGGTGGTGGCGGCGGCGGCGACGGCGGAGGTGGCGGCGGCGGCGACGGCGGAGGTGGCGGCGGCGGCGGAGGTGGCGGAGGCGCGACGACGACCGGTGGGGGAGGTGGGGGCGGGACTACAGAAGGCAGCGGGGTCACAACAACCGGTGGCGGGGGCGGGGGCGGGGGCGAGTCGGCCGTGGGTGGAACCGGCACGGGGGTAGAATTCACGCCGCCGCCGCCGCATGCAGACAGTGCGAGTGCAAAAACAACCGATGTGCCGATTGCTATTTTGCGATCAACCCGCGCTGCAGTCATATCCGTAACATAGTCATGGGAAAGAAACATTCATCCAAATAAAGGTTAATATATGATTCTCTTTCGGCAGGCGCAACATGCCCGTTGAGTAACGCAGGCTATGTTGTTAGGCGCCGTCGATGCAAACGCCTTTCGCCGATATCGATACATGGATCTTTGATCTAGACCTAACCCTGTACGGTCCAGAAGCCAATATTATGGCGCAAGTCCGGGACCGGATAGCTTTATATGTCGAAAAGCATTTCAATATCGCGTCGGATGAGGCGCACAAGATACGGCACAGCTATTGGAAGAAATATGGCACGACGTTGGGCGGACTGATGGCCGAACATGGGGTGGACCCTTACGGCTATCTCGATTTCGTCCATGAGGTTGACCTGAGCTTGTTGCAACCCGCGCCGGATTTGCGTGCGCATATTCATGCGTTACCGGGCCGCAAAATTATCTTCACCAACGCCGACGCACCTTATGCCGAGCGCGTGTTGACCGCCCGCGGTCTGGACAATGTGTTTGAGGATGTTTTTGACATCCACCGGATGCAGCATAGGCCAAAGCCCTTCGCCGGCAGCTACGACGCCTTGTGCAGCGAATTGAGGATCGACGCCACACGGGCACTTTTTGTGGAAGATTCCGCACATAATCTCGGCCCCGCCAAAGCGTTGGGCATGCGCACAATTTGGGTGAAACATGAGGGCGAAGCTGATAGCGCAGCCCATCAAGACCATATCGACCATGAAATTTCCGATGTGACCCAATGGCTATCGGAAATTCACAGCTTTGAAAGAGCCGCATGACTGGACAACTAACTGCCATCATTGACGCCGCATGGGACGCCCGTGACGGGATCAGCAGCGCCACCCAAGGCGAGGTGCGCGACGCCGTACAAACCGCATTGGCTGGACTGGATGACGGGTCACTGCGCGTTGCGGAAAAGCTGGATGGCAGTTGGCAGGTCAACCAATGGCTGAAAAAGGCTGTTTTGTTGTCGTTCCGGTTGAATGACAATATCGTGGTTGACGGCGGCGCAGCGGGTGCTCCTGCCTATGACAAGGTCCCTTCCAAATTTGCAGGCTGGGGCGAAAGCCGCTTCCGCGACGCAGGGTTCCGCGTTGTGCCCGGCGCGGTCGCGCGGCGCGGCAGCTTCATCGGCAAGAATGTTGTGTTGATGCCCAGCTTTGTAAACATCGGCGCACGCGTTGATGAAGGCACCATGGTCGACACATGGGCAACGGTCGGAAGCTGCGCGCAAATTGGTAAAAATGTCCATCTGTCGGGCGGCGTTGGCATTGGCGGCGTACTTGAGCCGCTGCAGGCTGGCCCTGTCATCATTGAAGACAATTGCTTCATTGGCGCGCGGTCAGAAGTTGTTGAGGGCGTCGTTATTGAAGAAGGCGCGGTGCTTTCGATGGGTGTTTTCATCAGTTCCACCAGCAAAATCATTGACCGGACAACAGGCGAAATCTTTGTGGGCCGCGTTCCGGCCTATTCGGTTGTTGTGCCAGGTTCGCTCCCGGGCAAAGCGCTTCCCGACGGCAGCCCTGGCCCAAATCTTTCCTGCGCGGTCATCGTGAAACGCGTCGATGCACAGACCCGCGCAAAGACCGCAATCAACGACCTGTTGAGGGACTAATTCGCCGAACCGAGCAGGGACGATCAAAACGGACTTGCAATTCGGAGTGAATCACTCCAGAAGATGCAGGCGGACCGGGCCCCTCTGGCGCTTCGCTTCTTCGGAAGGAACGTGATGTCGGCCGCATCGGATGTTTCCGGTGCATTGGTCAGGCGGTCTTCATACCCCCGAAATACGCTAGGCTGTGCCCGGAACATCCGATTGAACTTAAACAATGTTCAAGAGGATGTAGTCATGACTTTTTCGTCATTTCGATTGATGCAATATCACCAAAAAATTGATCGCGAACTGCGCGCCGAAATTTCACGG
>JBILOZ010000168.1:0-3909 GCA_044374245.1 Sphingorhabdus sp.
GTTCGGCCCTTATTGTCCAAAACGGTTTCGCACTGCAACTGGCCTTGCGCGACTGGCCGGAAATAGCTGATCGAGATATCAATTGTCGCGCACACATATCCAGCATCGAGTGTCGGATAAAGCGCCGCGCCCATGCCTGTATCCGCCATTGCGTAGAGGACAGCGCCATGCACAACACCGTGCGGATTTAAATGCCGATCATCGACCGACAGCGAAAATGTGCTGCTGCCGCCGCCTTGATTATCTAATGTTAAACCGATGAGATCCGCAAATGGATGATCCATGCTCTATCTCAATATGGCCTTAACGAACCCTTGGTCCGCCAAACGGCATTGGCGGCGGAGGACGGCGCACACCGCGTGGAAGCTGCGCCTGATAGGCACGGCCACAATGTTCGACGCAGTACGGAAAGCCGGGGTTTACCGGGACACCGCAGAAATGGAAATCGGCTTCACCGGGGTGACCCAAGGGCCAACGGCAAATGCGCTCGTTCAAATCCAGCAACGACGTCTTGTCCGCCATTTCGGGGCTTGGCTTTGCCGGTACAAGGCGGCGTGGCGGTGCTGGCGGAATGGGGGCTTGCTGATCGCCGGGGCCCTGACGCATGAAACCGCCAGGTCCGATCGAAACAATACGTGGCATCGACGATGCGCGCGGCGCAGGTGCTTCGGCTGCGTCATCATCGGCGCGCACGGGCGCGACAGGCTCAGCCACCGGTGCAGCGGCGCGTGGCCGCACAGGTGCGGCGGGGGCAGGTGCCTTTGCGGGCGCAGCTGCCACTGGCTTTTTCGGCGCGGCTTTTTTGTCTGTGTCGTTGGCCTTCACAGGTGACGGGCGCGATTTTAGTCCCAAGCGATGGGCCTTGCCGATCACGGCATTGCGGCTAACACCGCCAAGCTCTTCGGCAATCTGGCTTGCGGTCAGGCCTTTTTCCCAAAGCGCTTTTAACTGATCAATCCGCTGGTCGGTCCAGGACATAGAAACTTTCCCAATATCTAATGTGTTATACCGCAGTCGCGGCGCATTTGCGCCTTGCGGTTAAGCCTGCAAGCCGATAGTCGATTGCGCGATGACTATCCACCATAAAAGCGATATTGGCCCAGATAGGGACGCGAACCCGGTTGTGCAACTGCCCGACGGCGAACGGCATATCCGCACTGTAAACTGGATTGGGCTACAAACCCTCTATATGAAAGAAGTGCGCCGCTTCTTTAAGGTGCAGATGCAAACGGTTTGGGCTCCGGCCATCACGACCTTGCTGTATCTGATTATTTTCACCGTGGCTTTGGGCAGCGTGAAGCCACAGGTTCTGGGCGTTCCTTTTGCAGATTTCATCGCGCCTGGCCTCATCATCATGGGAATGATGCAAAATGCCTTTGCCAATTCCAGCTTCTCTTTGCTGGTCGGTAAAATGCAGGGCACGATTGTCGATTATCTGATGCCGCCCTTGTCCAATGCAGAGGTTTTGGCCGCGCTGACATTTGCTGCGGTGACGCGCGCGTTTCTGGTGGGCGGCACCATCTGGCTCGCGATGCTTTTGTGGCCCGGTGTGCATGTTACGCCTGTGCATATATGGGCGATATTGTGGTTTGGCCTTATGGGTTCAATGATGTTGGCGCTCATTGGCGTTATGACATCGATCTGGGCGGAGAAATTTGACCATGCGGCCGTGGTCAGCAACTTCGTTGTTGCGCCAGCGGCTTTGCTGTCGGGCACGTTCTATTCGGTTGATAAGCTGGCGCCGACATTTCAGGCGATCAGCCACGCCAACCCGTTCTTCTATGCAATTTCGGGTTTCCGTTATGGCTTCATCGGTGCCGCAGACAGCCCCGTGATTTTTGGCGCGATTGTGCTGCTTGGGCTGAACATAGTGCTTGGCACTATCTGCTACTTGCTGCTGCGGTCGGGTTGGAAATTGCGCTCTTAATGAACGCGTCCGGTGCGTTACTATTTAACGCGCCG
The DNA here is from genome assembly GCA_044374245.1 of Sphingorhabdus sp. Classification (GTDB taxonomy): domain Bacteria; phylum Pseudomonadota; class Alphaproteobacteria; order Sphingomonadales; family Sphingomonadaceae; genus Sphingorhabdus_B. Next base: position 1,963 of record JBILOZ010000168.1, read on the forward strand.
GTGTCCATGTCTGTGCCTGACAAAAGGGCCCAATACATCCTTTGACGACCAGATTGCCCGATTTGCCTTTATAGACAATCGACCGATAGGTTTTGCCCGATTTGGGATCGTAAATCTGGCCCTTCCATTCATCACCAGCGGCTTTGAAACCCGTCAAAACATTCATGCCCAAGATTGTCCGGCTGCGCAGCGCCTTGTCCGGATTGTTGATGTCTTTCGCGCCGGGACCGGCTGGCGGGTTCACAAGAAATTTGGACAGCCTGCCGCATATATTATCGCCGCAGGGATAGACTTCCACGACGCCGTCCTTGCTTTGCGTGACCCATCGGCCCGTAATGGGCGAAGCGGCCTGCGCAGATAAGGGCAGCATCAATATTCCAGCGGCGGTCATCCATTTTTTCACGTCGGTCATCCTCAATCTTCTTTAGCTGCGCCAGACATATGCAAGGGCCGGCCGTTCTGCAATGCTTTTGCCTTTTACCAACGCCATGCTAATTGTGACGTCATGAATGCGATCACCCTGTTCGACTATTGGCGTTCCTCGGCAAGTTACCGGGTGCGGATCGTCCTCAATCTGAAAAATGTGCCGTACACACGCGTGCCGACAAGCCTGTTGGAAAATGAACAAAAGGTACCGGCCTATGTTGCGCGCAACCCGCAAGGTTTTGTCCCCATGCTGTCGATCGATGGCCATGATTTGACGCAAAGCCTTGCGATCATCGATTATCTTGATGCCAAATATCCCGAACCGGCGATGCTGTCATCCAACGCTGCGGATCGGGCCAAAACATTGGCGCAGGCGTTGATTATTGCGGCGGATATTCACCCGATCGATAATCTGCGCGTGCTGCGTTATTTGAAGGATGAAATGGGGCAATCGCAGGAGGCTGTTGACGCATGGTACCGGCATTGGATTATCGAAGGGTTCACGGCGCTTGAGAATATGGCGCCCGAGGATGGGCTATTTGGTGGCGACATGCCAAACCTTGCCGATGTCTGCCTTGTCCCGCAAATGGCCAACGCACGGCGGGTGGACACGCCATTGGACCAGTTCCCCAAATTATCGCGGATTGACGCGGCGCTGACGGCGTTGCCTGCGTTCATCGCTGCCCATCCGGATCAGGTGAAACCCGACTGACGCACGCGCGGTGCAAGCGACAACAGAGTGAATTTTATGCCACAAAAGACCCTAAAGCTCAGCGCTTTTCTTCCCTATCAATTGTCGATTACCTCAAACGCGGTCAGCGACCTGATCGCGCGCGCTTATCGCGGCAAATTTGCGCTGAAGGTGCCCGAATGGCGGGTGATGGCGCTTTTGGGGGAGGCGGAGGTCGCAACGCAGCGCGAGCTGGTGGCGGCAACGGCGATGGACAAGGTGACGGTCAATCGCGCGTGCAAAACGCTGGAGGAACGCGCGCTCGTGAGCCGCGTGCCCAACAGCAGCGACGGGCGGTCACACCATTTGGCCCTGACGGCCGCTGGCCGCAGCCTCTATGACCAAATCGTGCCAGAGGCTTTGCAGTTAGAGGCGGAGCTTGAGAAAATATTGGGCAGCGGCGAGGCGAAGCAGCTGGAGATCATGCTGGCGCAGCTACGCGCGCGCGTTATCGAGCTGGGCTAGCTTTACGCGCAGGCGTTATCGAGCTGGGTTAGCTTCGCTCGCACGCTCATAATCGGTGGCGATTGCGGGGCGGCCAGTTTTCGGGGTTTCGGTCTTGGGCATTTTGACTTCAAGCGCATCAAGCCAGACATGCGCATTGTCGCCGACAAAAACCTGTGGCCGTGACGGCAAAAGCTGCAACATATTTTCCCATCGGGAAATCAGCTGAACCGCCTCGGCAACCGCATCATCAAATTTCTGCGGCTTGCGTAAGCCATTGTTCACCAAAGCGTCGCCGAAAAAGGTCCAGTCATTGCCGGGCGCGCAGCCGAATGATGTGCGTTGCG
>JBILOZ010000169.1:0-3893 GCA_044374245.1 Sphingorhabdus sp.
GCGACGTTCAGCGAAGTCATCTTGCCACTCGCCGACAAGCTTGGCGCAGGCGTTGGCGCAAGCCGCGCTGCTGTGGATGCGGGCTATGTCCCCAATGACTATCAGGTCGGCCAAACCGGCAAGATCGTTGCCCCTGAAGTCTATATCGCGGTCGGCATCTCCGGCGCGATCCAGCATCTTGCGGGCATGAAGGACTCCAAGGTCATCGTCGCCATCAACAAAGATGAAGACGCACCGATCTTCCAAGTCGCAGACATCGGCCTCGTCGGTGACCTGTTTACGGTCGTGCCTGAATTAGTCGGCAAGCTGTAACTTCTAGTAACATTGCGTAAAAATTTCAGGGCGGTCAGAAATGGCCGCCCTTTTTACTTGTGGCTTTAATGCCATTGGGTAACCTGCTGGATATGGCAAAGTCACTGGTCGCATCGCTTATCATTGTCGCCCTCACAATGTCGTCGCCAGCTATTGCTGCAGCGCCTGCGCCGTTGGCTTTAAAGCCGACTTCATCATGGCAGGTCAATTATGCCGAGGAAAGATGCCGCCTCGGTCGGCAGTTTGGGGACGGCAAGCAAACAGTTTTGCTGTTTATGGACCGCTTTAGCCCAGGTGAATATTTCCGCCTGACGATTGCCGGAAAACGCATACAAACATCCGTTCAAAAAGGTGAGGCCAATATCCAGTTCGGGCCGAGCGAGCAGGAACAGAAAATTGCGTTTCTCGCCGGAAATCTTGGTAAGGAACCTGCCTTGGTTTTTTCCAGCAGCGCGCGCGTTGCGCCGCCAAGCGGTTCTGAATTACTGGCGATGAAAGATCGGGAAAATGCAGAGAGGGTTGTTATTCAACCGATTAGTGAGGACCGGCAAAAGGCAATTCGCTACTTGCGCGTTGGCAAGCCTCTGCAAAAACCGTTGATGCTGGAGACAGGTTCCATGCGCGGACCATTGGCGGCGCTCGATACCTGCATTGACAATCTTCTCAGCAGTTGGGGCATCGATGTCGAAAAGCACAAGACGCTCAGCCAACGGGCCAAGCCGCTTCAGCCGCCGGGCAAATGGATTGTGTCATCCGACTATCCGATCGCCATGCTCGCTGCTGGTCAACCTGCCCTCGTAAATTTCCGGCTCACCGTTGGACCTGATGGCATGCCAACCGCATGCCATATTCAAGCAACAACACGGCCCAAATTTTTTGACGATGCTGTCTGCAAATCCGTAATGCGGCGTGCGCGTTTTTCCCCCGCACTTGATGCGCAGGGTCAGCCATTGGTGTCTTACTATCAAAACAATGTCTATTTCAGGCTGCCCTAAGACTTCAAAACCCGCTTAAAAAGCTGCCGAGATTTTCGCCCAAATTGTCGACCGCATAGCCGCCTTCGGTCAGGACAACCGTCGGCAATCCGGTCGCGGCAATGTCGTGGGCCAGCATCGCATAATCCGATGTCTTCAGTGCGAAGTTAGCGATGGGGTCACCTTCAAAGGTATCGGCACCGAAGCTGACAATCAGGACGCCGGGATCAAACCGGGCAATGGCGTCTAGGGCTGTCGCTTGTGCCGCGCGAAAGGCGGTGAGCGTTGTTCCTTGCGGCAATGGCAGATTCAGCGTTGCGCCTGCCCCTGCGCCTTCGCCCACTTCATCGGCATGCCCCCAATAAAACGGGAAATCGGTCGCCGGGTCTGCATGCACCGAAGCATAAAAGACATCGCCCCGGTCCCAGAAAATATCCTGCGTGCCGTTGCCATGATGATAGTCAATGTCGAGAATGGCGACGCGCGCGATGCCGGCCTCGCGCGCCGCTTGCGCTGCAACCGCCGCCTGATTGATGAAGCAATATCCGCCAAGATAGTCGGCCCCTGCATGATGCCCGGGCGGACGGCACAAGGCGGTGGCAACGCGGTCGCCCGCCAGCACGGCGTCAAGCGCCGACAAGGCCGACTGCGTACTCCAATAGGCCGAGGTCCAGCTGTCGGCGGTCAATGGCGTCGAACTATCCATGCTGTAGCGACCGGCCAAGGCGTCAATACGCGTCAAGTCCAACGCGCGCCGACGCACCACTGGCCATATATAGCCCATCACATCACCTGACCGCCCGGCGGCAAGCCAACGGTCATGCGCAGTCTTCAGGTACGCGACATAACCTGCATCATGCACCGCCAATATTGGTGCTTCCCCATGGTCGGTTGGGCTTTGCGTGGCGGGCACGCCTGCACATAGCGCCTGTGCGCGCGCGGGCGTTTCGGCATAAGGGACGAACGCCCCATTATGCAGCTCTTGAACCGGCGCATGGTCAAGCTGGCGGGGATCAAAAAACAGGCGCATCGTTCGGTATATTCCAGTTTACAGGAAGCCCCGCATAGCCCGACAATATGCACTTTGCGAGCGCTTGCGCGACTCTGGCAAATGCTCGACGCAACCGACATCAGCTTTATGGCGACCTTCGGCACGGCCGACATGATTTCGCAATCGGTGAACGCCCATTTCCCGGACTTGCGGCTGTAGCCGTGTTTGTGTTATAATATGCGTATGAACAAGCCAATCAAAGTTATAAAAGTCGGCAACAGTGCCGGTATGATTCTTCCCAAAGAGATACTCGCCAAGCTGCGGGTGTCGCTTGGCGACGATCTGTATCTGACGGAAACTGCTAATGGCTTTCACCTGACCCCAAGCGACCCTGGCTTTGAGGCAAAGATGGCGTTGGCCGAAACGATCATGCGTGAGGACCGCGACATATTGCGCGTGTTGGCGCAGTAAGGGCCGCAATTGCCTCGGGCCATTCGAATTGAGCCCCATTGGCTCGACGCACGCGATGCGCTTGCCATCCACGACCGGCAAATTGCCGAGCATGGCGGGATTAGCGGTGTGCGCGATTCCAACTTGCTGGACTCGGCATTAGGACGGCCCGTGAACCAGTGGAATTATGGCACAGACGATCCCGCTGCACTGGCTGCGGCTTATGCTTATGGAGTTGCGCGGAATCCTCCTGTTGCCGATGGCAACAAACGCACAGCGTGGGTACTCGCACGTTTGTTTTTGGCGCTCAACGGGCATACACTGACATTCGACCCACAGGACGCGACACGCATTGTTTTGGCCCTCGCCGCGGGTGAATTGTCCGAAGACGAACTCACCGCCTGGTTCCGCGATCACCTTGCCTAGGGTAGCAAGTCCGCTGGCTGCGTTGGTTCGCTGAGTATCTTTTCCATCCGGCGCCAGCGCTCGGCTTGGTCGGGATTGCCGCGCTCGATATAGCCACGCACGAGATCTTTGCCCCAGCCATAGTTGATAACATAGCTGCGATAATGGTCGGTAAATGCCAACGATTGTTCGGCGCGCGCGGGCGACAAGAGCAAATATTTCTGCGTGAGCTCAAGTGCCTGCGCGCGGGATATTTCCCCGTCGAGATACATTTTCGCAATGGTCAGCCGCGCGCCTGACAGCATCTCGGTCATTTGCTGCATTTTCCAATAGGCATCGGCAGACTTCGGATCGAGGCCAGCGAGCGGATATAGAATACCCCGTTCGAACGCCAAGCGTTCCTCGGCTGGAAAAGCCAGATCTATGCCATAATTGGCGCTGCCTTCGGAAAGGACACTGGTCGGGCTGTAGAGCGGGTTGACCTCATATTCGCTCCACCCTTTTGCACGCGCAAGCCGTTGTTCGACCATCAGGTTCAAAACATGGTGGCCGGGATAGCCTTCATGACAACCGAGATCGACCGCGCGGCTGACGCGGATCGGAAGGTCGGCGTTAATCTGGATCAGGCTTTTATAATTGCCCTTATAATAATTGTAACCGGACCAGGTTTTCCCCGTCACAAATTCCATATCAAAGCTTTCGCCCACGGGGAGCGCGATGTGCTGCGCGGTGCGGCGTTTGCATTCGGCGATTGCGGCGTC
>JBILOZ010000043.1:0-14432 GCA_044374245.1 Sphingorhabdus sp.
GCCCGACAATAAGGCCCGCGCGCTGCATTTCCACCGCCGGGAAAACCGTCGCGGCGCTGCTGGATGGATCATGCCGCGTGGTGATACCCATGGCGAGGTTGAGCATATTCACCCAGTTTTGCTGCGGCGTCATTTCATCAACGCCATGCGGACCATGGGCGTGGGCATCAACAAGACCCGGAATGATGGTCTTGCCGGTGACATCGACGGTCTTTGCGCCCGCGGGGATCGGGAAATCTCCCGCCTTGCCGACGCCTTTGATCCGGTCATTTTCCACCAAGATGACAGCATTGTCGATGATCCCGCCATCCTTGTCCGCCATGGTCACGACCCGCGCGCCGGTGAAGGCGACGAGGCCAGTGGGACGGTCCGACTTCACCGTCATTGAAAGCGAAATGCCGTCTTTTGGTGACACAAACTTTACGGGCTTGGCGTCTTTCGCAAGCGGGCCATTGGGGTAGAATGTGCTGGTTTGTGCGGTGTAGAGCGTAGGCCCGAGTGCCCAATGCAATGCATCGCCATTGCGGCTCCAATGCATATAATCGGCGCCGCCCTTGCTGACCTTCACCACCGGAAGCGCGCTGCCCGACGACGACGCAGTGACTTCCTGCGTGCCCGGCATCAGCGGCATCACAAATGCTTCATAGTTTTGACGGAAGGCAAAATTGTTCCCGTCTGGCGATACTTCATAAATGGTCGTCAGCTCGCCGCTGGCATGGCTGCGCTTGGCTTCACCATTCAGATCGACACTGACGAGCAGGCGTTTGTTGGCACCGGATTCGGTATAGAAAATCCGGTCATTGCTGGCGGCGAAATGTGGCGTCGTTCCGCTTTCGGTAACGCGAACAGCATTGCCGCCTGTCGTGGCGATGCGGTAAATTCCCGGCTGATCCGAACGCAAGGGCGAGGTGAGGCCGCCGCCCTCCTGTTTTTCAAATACGATGGTCTTGCCGTCGGGCGAGAAGCGCGGTCGCGCATAATGGCCAGATTGCGCCGTCACATTTTTCGCCCTGCCACCCGATGCGCCCACGACCTGAATGTGGCCAAGGCCCTTATCGGTCCAGTTCACAAAGGCGATGGTCTTCCCGTCGCGCGACCATGTGGGATATGCTTCCATCGCGGTGTCGGATGCGGTCAAGCGCTTTGCCACCCCGCCTGCCGCAGGCTTGACCCACAGCTTACCCATGGTTTCAAACAAAACGGTCCGGCCATCGGGCGAGGTAACCACGCCGCGCGGCATATGCGTCTGGAACGAAGCCGGTGCCACTTCAATCGCCGGGCGCGGCGGGTCGATGACATCGCGTGTGTCGGAAATGCGGAACGGAATTTCGCTCGATGCGCCGCTCGGCCAATCGACCTTGCGCATCTTGCCACCCGCCCAGAAATAAATGGTCTTGCTGTCGGGTGACCAGTCCATGTTCGGATAGACGCCGGTCACGGCCCATGTTTCCTGCACATCTTGGTCGAGCGCATCGTAAATCTTGCGCTCTTCGCCGGTACCCAAATCTTTCACATAGAGTTTTGACTGGGTCCGTTCGCGGCGGACGAAGGCGATTTTTGTGCCATCGGGTGAGGGCGTTGGACGCACCGAACCACCGACACCGGACACGGCGGTTTCGGTTTTGCCGGTCTCAATCTCATAGCTTTCAATGTCGAAAAGCTGACCGTTGGAATCCTGCGCATATTGGAAGATTGGCCCGGGCGTGATGTTGCGCGTATAATAGATATGCTTGCCATCGGGGGCAAAGATGGGCTCGCCCAATTCCTTCTGATGCTGGTCATTGGGCTTCTTGACCAGCTGAACCCCTGCGCCGCCCGACACATGGTAGAGCCAGACTTCGCCCGTACCCAGCGAACGGCCCGTGGTGAAATGCTTCTTGGCGGCGATGAAGCGGCCATCGGGGCTCCAGCTGGGTTGATTGAGCAAACGGAAATCCTCTTTGCTCATCTGCCGTTTGTCGGAGCCGTCGCGGTTCATGATCCAGATATTGTCGCCGCCGCCCCGGTCGGAGGTGAAGGCAATGCGCGTTCCATCGGGGGAAAAGCGCGGCTGGGTTTCGAAGGGCAAGCCTTCGGCAATGCGGGTCGGCGTGCCGCCCGTGACGGGCATGGTGTAGATGTCACCCAGCAAATCGAACGCGATGGTCCGGCCATCGGGGCTGACGTCAAGGTTCATCCACGAACCCTCGTCAGTATCAATCGCGATCTGGCGGACGGTCAAGCCGGGGGGCGCCGCGACATCCCATTTGGGCGCCTTGTCTTCAGCGGCAGCAGGCGCAGCGGCCGGAACAGCAGCTTGCGCAAATACCGATGCGGGAATGGTCGCTGCACCCAGCAGCAATATGGTCTTCAGATAATGTGTCATTTTTGGGGCTCCCCTGCCGTCTTTTTTCCTTGCTGTCATGCCTAGCGGGCAAGGGCAAGTGGGAAGCCGCGCCTTCGATGGGGAACGGGTTATTTTCTACGAACGACGGGGCGGTTTCCGCCGCGGCACGCCGCAGAGGGGGCCATCGTTACAATTGTTCACTTTACCGAATGACGGATTGGGACGACTGATAAACATCGTTTTTATGACGCACTTATGCGGTCAAGGTGGCCGATCAATGCGGATATGAGAGTGCGCCGCGACGTCTCCGCCTTCAGGAATATGGGCGCTGTCGACGGCCAAAGGAGGAGAATGAAGATGAAAGCTTTGTACACGATCCCGGCCCTGTTGCTTCTCGTTTCCGGCTGTTCCGGCGGTGAAACGCCCGCTGCTCCGGTAGATATCAAGGCCATCGAGGCGGCAGCGCACGACGGCTATGTTGCGGCCATTAACAGCAACAATGTCGACACGCTGATGGAGGGCCTGACCGACGACGTCGTTCTTCAGGCACCCGGCGCGCCAGAAATCATCGGCAAGGCGGCGGTGCGCGAATGGGTCGGCGGATATTTCGGCGCTTATGAGACGAAGTGGGAAAAAACCTCGCTTGGCTTCACCGTCACCGGCGATTTGGCCGTTGAGCGCTACACCTACAAAGCCACCGACACCGACAAGAAAACCGGCGCGGTCACGACCGACATCGGCAAAGGGATCAACGTTTTCCGGCGCGGTACCGACGGCAAGTGGCGCGTGGCCATTGACGGATGGAGCTCCGACAAACCCGCAAAATAACGTGCACGCAGAGACGCAGAGGCCGCAGAGGGACGCCCTTATATTGGCGTAATGAGCGGCTTTTCCATCATCGCGCGTTGGAAATCCTGATCACCGATCTGGACGATCTGATGTTCGACCACTGAAAAGCCGACCGCGGCAAAGGCAGGTTGCGCCATCAGGCTGGCATGCACCCAAAGCCGTGCTTCGTTCGCGGCGCGGGCGCGCGCCTCAGCCATGTCGAACAACCGCCGGAACAGGCCGCTGCCCTGCGCGTCGGGGCGGATAAAGGCAAAGTCGATATAGCCCCCGTCTTCGATGCTCATAAACCCGATGATGCGACCCCCATCGCGGCCAATGGCAATATCCTTGGCCGCCAACCGCGATTCCCACTCCACCCCGCGCCTGCGTTCCGGAACCCAAGCCACACGTTGCGCGTCGGTATATTTGCTCGGCCCGTTGCGGACAGCGTCGAACATGACGTCCGCGAGTTCGGCGTGGTCGATGGGGGTGGCCCAAGAGAGGGGGTGAGGGTGGGGCATAGGAGGGTGATGTCCAACATTTTAGGGCCAAACTTAACCGACTCTTAGGCTATTTAAGCGATTTTTGCGTCAACAAACTTCTGGAGATACTTGTGACTACTTCCACTAAGGCGACGCTATTGGATTGGAGCCAAGTCAAATCTGGCGTGACAGCGTTTAATCAATCCCTTGGATTTGGAAGCGAGAGTAAGGCTTTTCAATTCTTTGCTATTTCAAAGATTCTTAAAATTGACGACGATGAGATTCATTCTGCAATCACTGATGGCGGAGATGATCGTGGTATTGATGCCATATACATCGACAGCCGTCCAGAACGTCGAACGATCCATCTTTTTCAGTTCAAGTATGTGAGTGACTTTTCAAAGGTAGGGAATTCCTTTCCGTCGAATGAGATCGATAAGATTATTTCATTCTTGGAATGCTGCCTTCGTAAAGACGCCTCATTGAAGGACTCCTGCAACGCGCTTTTGTGGAGTAAAGTTCAGGCGATATGGGTCGCCTTAGAAGATGCAGTCCATGCAATCCAGATACATCTATGCAGTAATGCCGCGCCGTTAAATGAAGCGCATCGAGCGAGACTCGATGATGCAATTCGCCCGTACCAACATGCGACTGCGCGGCAGCACGACATTATTTGGTTTTCACGAGCCCTTACAAAAGCGGCGCAAAATGAACGGGAATTCAATCTCTCTTTGGTCGAGGACCAGTACTACGGTCGCACTGACGGGTTCGCCAAAGGCCTTATCGGCACGGTTCGCGGCGATGAAATTGTAGGATTGATTAGAGATCCAGATTTTCCACAAGAGGTGGACGATACTTTGTTTGAAGACAACATTCTGCTCTATCTGGGGGAAGAGAACGACGTTAATCGAAAAATCCTGCAAACGGCTTTGAGCACGGAAAACTCTCAGTTTTGGTACTTGAACAACGGCATAACGATAGTTTGCGAAGCTATGGATTACCAACCGCGTGCATCCAGCCCTCGGGTCCGAATGAAAAATCCCCAAATCGTCAATGGCGGTCAAACTTCACACGCGCTGTTTGAGGCTGCAAGATCCGACTCAAACCGGATCTCAGACGTCCGACTTCTTGTGCGCGTTATAGAAACTGCCGACCGTGGTTTCACAAATCGTGTTGCCGAAGCGACCAATAGTCAGACGCCGATCCGCAGTCGTGACATCCGATCTAACGACGCAGTTCAAGTTAAAATTGAAAATGCCTTGATGGGCGCCGGTTACTTCTACGAGCGTAAAAATGACCAACACATTATGCAGTCCTCGGAAAAGCGCATTGACGCAGTTAAACTCGGACAAATTATCCTCGCCTATGTCCTTAGAGAACCCGATCGAGCCAAAACGTCGTCCAACAAAATTTTTGGTGAATACTATTATTGGATTTTCGACGAGTCCATCTTGTCCACCGAGAATATCGTGGCAATTTGGAAAATATATAAATTCGTCGACGAAGACAGACGGAGAACCATGTCAGAAATGAATTCTCGGACTACCAGATCGTTTGACGAAAGTTGGCTTATAGAAGGTGTTTTTCACCTTATGTATATGCTCAGCTGCAAATGTGATGCCGAGGGCACCAGCATCTTTGATCTAGAAGCGGTAATAGGTCAGTACGAAGTCGTGAAACAGCAAGTCGACGAATTTATGGCGCAGCACCCGGGCCAAGCAGCTTATAGAATTTTCCGTAGCGCCGCCACGAAGCGGTTATTGACGCAATTTGCGCGCTCAAAACAACTGCCATTTGAATTTGCCGACCAGAAATAACTGTTTTAAAACAGTTTTCTTATGCTTCGCTCATCTGCGTCCGTAATGAGACAGCCATTGCTCCGGCTGAACAAGCTCCCAATCCAGCCCTCACCACAGCCAATAAAAAACCCCGCACAAGGCGGGGTGTTTTACTGGTTGCGGGAGTAGGATTTGAACCTACGACCTTCAGGTTATGAGCTGTATTTTCAATGACTTAGCCGAATCTCGATACAGCCGACATAAGTGCGACATTACCGACAGATAGGCCAATGTCTAGCAGGTCCCCTCCCCCGCACGTTTGCGACGGCATTTGCCCTCTTTTGCCCCCTCTTGCTTCCACAGTGCTTACGGCCCGTTCGGCGAAAGTTGCCGGAATGCAGTCGGCGATTCGAACGGATAGCCGCTGGCACGGCCTTCGGGCCCTCTCGCCCCATACGCCCAATTGCGGCAATTTTCCTTTTCTTACTTCTTTTCAATATGTTCGTTGACTTCAAGGGCACTGATCAGCACCCGTTGCGTCGGCCAAGGCAAGTCGGGTCGCATCGAGGTGGGCCGCCAACCACCAGGGTGCAACCAGCCAGCCGCGGTCACAAATCCGATCGACAGAAGTGACACGGACATGACCAAGATAACCAAACGCGCGGTCGAAGCGGCCGCCCCAAGGGACAAGGAATATTACATCTGGGATGAGGACATCCCGGGCCTTGGCCTGCGGGTTCTGCCGTCAGGGCGCCGGCAATACATCGTACAGTATCGCGCTGGGCGGCGATCTCGCCGGATCTCGCTCGGCCCGAGCACCATTCTCACCACCGAACAGGCACGCAGCCGGGCTCTCGCCATTCTTGCGGATGCCCGAGGCGGGAAAGACCCTGCCGCGGACCGAGAGGCGTATCGTAACGCGCTACTGCTGAAGGACCTCGTTGAACGGTTTGACCAGCAGCACATTGCGCTGCGGCTCAAGCCGCGAACGGCAGCAGCTTATCGGCGCTCGCTCGCCAAATTCATCGTGCCCAAACTGGGCAAAATGCTGGTCACGGAAATCACCCGTGCCGACGTCACCAAATTCCATCATGACCTTCGGCACATTCCCTATGAGGCAAACCGCTGCCTCGAGATCATCTCCAAGATGTTCAATCTGGCCGAGCTGTGGGGCCTTCGCCCCGATGGGAGCAACCCGCGCCGTCTGATCCAGAAATACCCCGAGGTGAAACGCGAGCGCTACCTAAGCATGGACGAGATCAAACATCTTGGAGACGTGCTGCGCGAGGTAGAACAGGAAGGCCGCGAGATGCCGTCTGCTATCCTCGCCATCAGACTGCTCATCTACACCGGATGCCGCCTTAACGAGATCATGACCTTGCAGTGGGACTATGTGGATTTCGAAGCCCGCACCCTCAACCTGCCGGACTCCAAATCGGGGGCGAAGAAGGTGTTTCTCGGCCGTCCCGCATGCGAGCTGCTGGAGAAGGCACCTCGCCTTCCCGGCAACCCATGGGTGATTACGGGAATGCTGCCGGGCGCCAGGCTGACTGATCTTCAGCCCTTCTGGCAGCGGGTGCGCGCCCGTGCGGGTCTACCCGAGGTCCGAATCCATGACCTGCGGCATACTTTCGCATCGACAGCGATCGCTGCCGGACACTCGCTGCCCATCATTGGAAAGCTGCTGGGCCACACCCAAGTGCAAACCACTGCCCGCTATGCGCACCTCGCTGCCCAGCCTGCCATGATTGCAGCGGACTCTATCACCGACGTACTGGATCGGGCGCTGGCGGCTTGAATGCGTATCTTTTTTTGATACCTATGCTCGACGCATAGATTGACTAAGAATGACTTATGGACACCGCAGATCCACACCTGCCGGACGCTGCTGTTGAACACATCAGCCGGATGCTGGCACTGGCCAAGAGCAAACATCAGATTGCTATGGCGTTGCTCGGCACGCCTGATCCGAACGCCCTGCCACGCTTGCGTGAAGTGCTCCGGCTCTTGGAAGAGGCCGAGCTGTTGGCCGATGACGCGACAAGCTATGTCGAGGCAGACGTGATGAAGGCAGCTATCAAGGACCTGCATTTTCAGCAGGCGTCCGTTCAAGCGGCTATAGCCCGGTTGGAGAATGTGAGGGTCCAGTCCCCATGGGCGACGCCTTGGCCATGGTTTTCCCTGATCATCTTAGCCTTGCTGATCGCCCAGGTGGTCGGCTGATGCCTCAATTGGGACCCGAAGCGTCGGTTCTCATGATCGTCTCTAACCGCAATCCGGCACAAACGGTTCGGCAGATGGAAGGCCAGAAAACCTCGGATTAACCTCGTTTCTGGAGACCGAACCTTTGCAGCGGAGGTTCGGGTGAAAAGAGGCTAAAGCCGGTCAGAGGCCGATTTTGCCGTTTTCAGCAGTCTCTAGGGTTCGGTCGCCGCTGGCAAAACTCCGCGGAAGCTGGGGATTTTTCGGCCCCTGGAGGCCCATCTCATTGATTTGCATTGAGATGTTGGCGGTGGGAGAGTGACCCCCAACCAACTCTCTTCCCATTAAAATGTTGAAATAAAATCTTTTCAAAAATATTGAACGCCCGGGGCTGATTACCGATGCAGCAAGATACTGACACTCCACCTCGTTCATCCAAAATTCAGGATACTGCCGATATTTTGTGAAGTTGTAAGGAGAACCGTTTAATGCGAATGAAGATCTATTCTATGAAATTCTTTGTGTTCTGCGCAATCTCCCCAGCTGCCTTGACCGCGCCTGCAGCAGCACAGGAAACAACGATTTTTGATGGCCCATTCGTCGGCGTGCAGGTGGGCTGGCAGCAAGACCGGAGGTCAGCCACCACCAGCCTAGTGCCGCCCACCACAACTCGCGTCACCGGCGATGGTTTGGTCTACGGCGGTCAACTCGGCTACGATGCCAATATCGGCGGCGCCGTGCTTGGTGTCGAGGGCTCCATAATCGGGCGGACCGGCAGCAATGGTTCTGCTGCTCTCGATATAGAGACGGGTCGGACAATCAACGTAACGACCCGGGCCGGCTTGCTAGCATCCCCTGAAAGCCTTCTTTATGCCCGAGGAGGTTATTCCAATGCGCGCTTCTCGATCACCAATCCGGCAGGCAATTCTGAAAGCCGGGACGGGTACACGCTCGGCGCCGGTTATGAGCGATCGCTCTCGGACACGATGTCGGCTCGGATCGAATATTCCTACAGCAACTACGGCAGCGATACACTGCCTGGGATGGGCGGACCTGTAGTTCTAAACTACCGGCGCCACGGCGTTACTGCCGGGTTCAATCTTCGGTTTTAAACTTATCAAGAAGAAGGCCAATGCTCCTCTAATTTACGCAGCCATCAGTGCCAAATGTTCTGACGACGGACACTGTCAGGGGTCTTCATTTCGATAGCAAAGCGGCATCAAGTAGGTCTTCTGTCGCGTCATGACGGAAAAGGCTTCGTCCTCAACCTGGTCGGAAGCTTGGCGGACTAGTAGCGCTCGGTTTCGTCGGCTGCCCGCTTTGCTGTTGCATACGCTTGAGTACCCAAAGTGAATATCTGATCCCCCGTTGCAACGGAGTCGACTTCTAAATCACTTAAACTTGCAACTTGGCGGTACAGTGGCGCGAAATCGGTTTCCAATGTTTCGCGCAACAAATCTTCAAAGCTATCAACCACAAAGTAGGTCTGTTGGAAATCATCGATCCGGTACTTCGTACGCATCACGCGTTTCAAGTCGAATGCAATACGGTTTGGCGAAGGATCGTCTAGCGCAAAAACTGATTCACTATACGACGAGACGATGCCGGCACCGAAGAGCTTAAGGCCTTCGCGGTGCTGCATCAGCCCGAACTCAACTGTGTACCAGTAGATCCTGGCAAGCCGGTCGATGGCTCCAAAATCGTCTGCACGCAGCCCCCCTTCCCCATATGCCTGCATGTAGTCAGCAAAGGCGGGGTTTGCGAGCAGTGGAACGTGGCCGAAAACGTCGTGAAATATATCGGGTTCCTGCAGATAATCGATCTGGTCTTTACGACGGATAAACCTGCCAGATACAAAGCGACGATTAGCTAGATGTTCGAAAAAGTCGCGGTCTGGAACCAAGCCGGGAACCGCGACTACCTGCCACCCGGTCGCTTTCATCAGACGCTCCGAAAGATATTCGAAATTTGGTATTCCTCGTTCGTCCATTTTTAGCATTCGGAGGCCCTCCATAAACTCGGGGACAACTCGGTCGGGAAGAAGCCTAGCCTGCCGCTCGAAGAGGGCATCCCATGTACGATGCTCCTCTTCGGTGTAGCGCTCCCATTGCTGAGGGATTGTCCAGTCGGCGGCGGCCCCTGGCGGCGGCGTCTCGAATACATTTACCATGGATAGATAATGCTTGAATCTCAATGAGATTTCAGCTCAAAATGAAGCGATATACCGCAATTTATGACTGGTTTTTCCACATGGAAGGTAAAATACGAAACAATCACTCAATGGATCGACTCGATTCGAGAATCATTGAGGAACTGCAACGGGATGGCAGCCTCAGCAATAATGAGCTTGCTGCGAGGGTGGGTAGCACTGCTCCTTCATGCTGGCGGCGGATCCGGCAAATGGAGGAGGCGGGCATTCTGCGGAACACTGTCAGGTTGGTCGACCGCAAAGCCCTCGACCTAACCGTTCATGTGGTTTGTAACGTGCGAATGAGCAGTCATTCGAGAGAGAGCATTGAAGCGTTCGAAACACTGATCGTC
Organism: Sphingorhabdus sp.; assembly: GCA_044374245.1. Classification (GTDB taxonomy): domain Bacteria; phylum Pseudomonadota; class Alphaproteobacteria; order Sphingomonadales; family Sphingomonadaceae; genus Sphingorhabdus_B. The sequence goes on from JBILOZ010000043.1 coordinate 10,158, forward strand.
AGTGAGCCTTGTGTTTTGGAGTGTTTTTCCATGAGCGGCGAATGGGATTATCTACTCCAGATCGTTGCCTGCAATGTAGAGCGTTACGAAGAGTTTCTCATGCGAAAACTGCTTAGGCACCCATCGGTCGCCGGGGCATCGTCTCAATTTTCTCTAAGGATGGTGAAATACACGACCGCACTGCCCTGCCGTACCTGATGATCTAGGCAATCTGCCCTCTCAAGGATTCATCGACGCGTAATTTAAGGGTAGGCTCGAAGTACTCTTGATGTCTTCGAGGATAATGCTCGATTGTGCATTGGCCACCTCCGGCGCCCCCAAGAGTTCGCGGGTCAGAACTTGATTGAACGTCTCCAAATCACGGGTTGCGATCTTTATGATCATGTCTGAAGCACCAGTGAGTTTCTGGCATTGAAGCACTTCATCAATTCCAAGAAGTCGCTCCCGGAACGCATCGGCTGCAGTAGGAGAGTGGCTTTTCATAGTCACCAGAACGTAAGCCTGCAGACCTACCGAGATTTTACTCGGCTCCAGCACAGCACGGACTGACTTAATGTATCCTGCCTTGCGTAATGCCTGCATACGGCGGGAGCATTGCGACGACGAAAGATGCACTGTCTGCGACATCTCTATAGGTCCCATGTCTCCACGTTCCTGAAGGGTCTCGAGAATCCGTAAATCGAACCGGTCAAGCATATCTATATCCTCGCATCATAAATGCACATAAACGTATTTTCCCGCAAATATATTGCACTTAATGGTGTATATCGTCAAACTTTGCAACCTATTTGCAGCTGATTTGCGCTATCCTTTCTCCTACATTGGCCTGTTCTTACAACGCTTGCGGAGTGCTCAGGCTGCATCTGACGCAAAGGAGGTGGGACACAGTGACCGACTTATTTGAAAACCCGCTCGGGCTAGACGGCTTCGAGTTCATTGAATTTTCGGCGCCGCAGAAAGGCATTCTCGAGCCCGTATTCGCATCAATGGGCTTCAGCCGTGTGGCCCGGCATCGTTCCAAGGATGTCACGCTGTGGCGACAGGGCGGTATAAACCTGATCGCCAATTATGAGCCCAAGAGCCCGGCCGCCTACTTTGCTGCCGAGCATGGCCCTTCGTGCTGCGGCATGGGCTGGCGAGTGCGCGATGCAGCCAAGGCCTATGCCGCTGCGATCGAACGCGGTGCGGAACCGGTCGTGGTTCATGCCGGGCCGATGGAACTGAAGCTGCCGGCCATTCGCGGGATCGGCGGCTCGATCATATATCTGGTGGATCGCTACGAGGGTCAAGAAAGCGGCAGCGATCTGACCATCTACGACATCGACTTCGTCTATGAGCCGGGGGCGGACCGTCATCCAGTCGGTGCCGGATTCCATACCATCGATCACCTGACCCATAACGTCTATGGCGGACGCATGGCCCACTGGGGCGACTTTTATGAAAGGGTCTTCGGTTTCCGCGAGATCCGCTACTTCGACATCAAGGGCGAATATACCGGCCTCACGAGCCGGGCGATGACTGCGCCTGATGGCAAGATCCGTATCCCCCTGAACGAGGAAGGCCAGGCCGGCGGCGGACAGATCGAGGAATACCTGCGCCAGTACAATGGTGAGGGTATCCAGCACATTGCCTTTGCCAGCGATGATCTGATCACCTCTTGGGATGCGCTCAAGGCCTGCGGCACCCCGTTCATGACCGCGCCGCCGGCGACCTATTACGAGATGTTCGATGAACGCTTGCCCGGCCATGGCGAGCCCGTTCAGGAACTGCAGCAGCGTGGCATCCTGCTGGACGGTTCGACCGATCAGGGCGATCCTCGCCTGCTGCTGCAGATCTTCTCAGAAACCATGATTGGTCCGGTATTCTTCGAGTTCATCCAGCGCAAAAAGGACGAAGGGTTCGGCGAGGGCAATTTCACCGCTCTGTTCGAGAGCATGGAACGCGATCAGCTGCGCCGCGGCGCTCTGCAGGCAGAGGGAGCATAAGGATGACCACGACAGCTCCCAGCCTGAAGCGCATCCACCACGTTGCCTATCGCTGCAAGGACGCGAAGGAGACGGTCGAGTGGTATGCCCGCGTGCTCGGCATGGATTACATGACGGCCTTTGCCGAGGACAAGGTGCCCTCGACCGGCGAGGACGATCCCTACATGCACATCTTTCTTGATGCAGGTGGCGGCAATGTCCTGGCCTTCTTCGAGTTGCCCAACCAGCCCGAAATGGGCCGCGACCAGAACACGCCGGCCTGGGTTCAGCACCTGGCCTTCGAGGTGGAAGATCTCGATGCATTGCTGGCGGCAAAGGCCCATGTCGAGGCCCAGGGTATCGAAGTGCTTGGCCCGACCTACCATGGGATCTTCAAGTCGATCTATTTCTTTGATCCCAATGGCCACCGGCTCGAACTGGCGTGCAACATCGGCAAGCCGGGGCAATATGCGGAACTGCGCGAACTTGCCCCCGTCATGCTGGAAGAATGGAGCCGAACCAAGCGGGCCCCGCGCCATGCTGCCTGGCTGCATGCGGAGCCTGACGCGTGAGCTCAATCGACCATACTCATGACGCTGCTGCTACAAGCTGGGTCGAAGGTGCTGACACCCACGCCGACTTTCCGGTTCAGAATCTGCCGTTGGGAATCTTCTCCACGGCGAATCGAGAACGTCGGGTTGGAACGGCGGTCGGGGATTCAGTGCTGGATCTCTCGGGCATGGCCGAGGACCGGCTCCTTCCCGGCAACTTGCGCGCAGCACTCGGAGCGGGAACACTGAATGCGCTTTTTGCGCTTTCGGCCTCTGATCGAATCAGTCTGCGTCATGCGGTCTTCGCTCATCTGACCGAGCTCTCAAGCCGGATGGAGGTGCTTCCACATCTCTATCCCGCCCAAGCTTGCACAATGCACTTGCCGTTCGCGATCGGCGACTACACCGATTTTTACGTCGGCATTCATCATGCCACGAACATAGGCAAACAGTTCCGGCCCGACAATCCATTGCTGCCGAACTACAAGTACGTGCCCATAGGTTATCACGGTCGGGCATCTTCAGTTCGTCTGTCAGGAACTCCGGTCGTCCGCCCCAAAGGGCAGCAAAAGCCCTCCTATTCCGAAGGCCCGGGTTATGGCCCGACCTACAGGCTGGACTACGAGCTTGAGCTGGGTGTCTGGATCGCTGGAGAGAATGCTCTGGGCGAACCGGTTCCGATCGGCAAGGCTGCTTCAAGGATCGGGGGCCTCTGCTTGCTCAACGACTGGTCGGCGCGTGATTTGCAGGCTTGGGAGTATCAGCCGCTCGGCCCCTTCCTGGCCAAGAACTTCCTCACCAGTGTTTCACCCTGGGTTATCACGGCAGAGGCCCTCGCACCGTTCCGCGTGGCGCAACCTCCCCGCCCGGCAGGCGATCCCGCGCCACTTCCTTATCTGCTCGACGCCGCAGATCAGGCTGAGGGGGCATTTGCATTGACGCTCGAGACCTGGATCGCGACGCAGAAAATGCGCGAAGCCGGGATACCGCCACACCGTCTTGGGACGGGACCAGCGACATCGATGTACTGGACGGTTGCACAGTTGGTGGCACACCACACTGCCAATGGTTGCAACCTGATGCCCGGCGATCTGCTCGGTACGGGCACTATTTCGACGCCGGACACATCGGGTCTGGGTAGCCTCATGGAACTCTCCCAAGGAGGCAATTCACCTGTGACATTGCCCGACGGCGAAGAACGAAGCTTCCTCGAAGATGGGGATGAGCTCATTCTGTCTGCTCGAGCCGCGCGTGATGGCTTCCGTACAATCGGCTTCGGCTTGTGCAGCGGTGTAGTGGAAGCAGCAAAGGTATGATGCGACTGCACGACTAGGCATTATGAGCCGGAAGCCGAGCATTAATCATCCAAACAGGACCGAAAGTACCAAAAGATCCGGAGAGACATCATGCATAAGAATCATTTCGGAACACTATCGCTACAAGCCCCGGATGCGCTGTTAGGGCTCATCCGCTTATTCCGTGAGGACCAGCGTCCGTATAAGATCGATCTTGGTGTCGGGGTGTTTAGAGACGATTATGGCTTCACGCCGGTTTTACGTGCCATCAAGGCGGCCGAGCGTATCCTGATCGAGCAGCAGGACAGCAAGTCCTACCTTGGCCCGGTAGGTGATTCCGGTTTCGTCGATCTGACGGCCCGTCTGGCGCTGGGCGATGATCTCGCGACTTCGCCATGCCTAGTCGGGTTGCAAACCCCGGGGGGCAATGGCGCACTCCGCCTGGCATTCGAGTTGATCGCAGAA
>JBILOZ010000044.1:0-14362 GCA_044374245.1 Sphingorhabdus sp.
CAGGATCGGCATCGTCGGTGACGTGCAGGAAAATACCGTTGAGATAATAACGCGTTTCTTCGGTCGAAATCGCAAAGCGCGTCTTGTCGATAATCTGGATCAACGAGCTTGCGGGAATTTCGAACGAGGTGGGCAATTCGCCCTCTGCGATCGTTGGGAAATCCTCACGCGGCAGCGTTGCGAGCGAGAAGCGCGCGCGGCCAGCGTTCACCGCCATGCGGCCATCTGCGGCGTGCAATTGGACTTGCGAACCTTCGGGAAGCTTGCGCGCGATTTCGAACAAGGTGTGCGCCGAAACGGTGGTTGCGCCGGGGGTTTCGACATCGGCGGCAAAGGTTTCAACGACCTGCAGATCAAGGTCCGTCGCGGTCAGCTTGATCTTGCCGCCTTCGCTGGCTTCGATCAGGACGTTCGACAAAATGGGAATAGTGTTGCGCCGTTCCACAACGGATTGGACGTGGCTCAGGCTTTTCAGCAGGGTCGCGCGTTCGATCGTGGCTCTCATTCAAATTCCCCTTATCGGGCATGGCGAGCATAAAGCAGCCAAAAATCCCTATTTCTATGGCGACTCTTCCATAACCGCTTTGGCCAGCAGGGCAAGCCGATAGGTTTTGCGTCGAAGAATATCCTGTGGAATAAGGCCATTATGACGATTTCAACGAACGGTAGACGGCTTTTCATCGCGCGGCATGGGGAGACGGTGTTTAACAAAATTGCACGGATGCAGGGGCAGGCGGAGCTGCATACCCCGCTGACGTGGGAAGGCTGCGTGCAAGCGCGCTTAATGGGCCGTGCGTTGGCAAACTATCTGGGGGATGACCCCACGCCGCAGCTTTGGTCGTCCACCGCTGGGCGTGCGTTGCAGACGCTTGCATTGGTCGCAGAGGAAATCGACGCCGACTGGCACCAAACGATGCGCGACGACCGGCTGCTGGAAATTGACGTCGGGCTTTGGTCAAGCCGGACCTATGCCGACATATCCGCGGAAATCGGTCCCATCGTCGATATGGAGCACAAGCTGTTTTCCGTGCGTCCTGAAGGCGGCGAATTTTACGATGATGTCGCGCAGCGGCTGCGTCACTGGATAGCGGACCAAAGCTTTGAACAGGACATGCTGATCATCTGCCATGGGATGACGGCACGCGTGCTGCGCGGTGTATTGCTGGGGTTGGAGCCCATGGAACGCTTTGGCGCGCCCATCGCCCATAGCCTTGCGCAGGGCAGCATGGTGATGATCCGCGATGGTGTCGAAACGCTGGTGATTGATGGCGACGGCGCTGGGGAACGTGCTTGAGGTTTATCTCGCCACCTCATGCGTTCTCCTGCGAAGGCAGGAGCCCAGAACAGCCCAGCGCATCGCCCCGCTGGATTCCGGCCTACGCCGGAAAGCACATGCTTTTTATGGTTGCGTTGACGCTTGCGGCTGCTGCGCCGCTCGCTGCCAAAGACAGGCTTGGCGTATATCAGGGGTGGGCGGCGTTTCGTGACCCTGAAACCCCCCGTTGCTATGCCATTTCCGAACCCGACGAGACGATAGGTCCGCCAACGCGGGCGGCTTATGTCTCCATCGGTTTTTGGCCAAAGCGCAGCGTTACGCACCAGCTTTATGTGCGGCTGTCGCGCGATCGGGCGGAAAACAGCGGCGTGACACTGAGCGCGGGCGGCAGGCGCTTTCGTTTGAAGGCAGATAGCAGCGCGGCATGGGCGGCGGACCGGCGGACGGACTTGGCGATTATCGCCGCCATCCGCTCGGCAACGTCGCTCAGCATCGAAACGATTGGCCGCGATGGCCGGTCGATTGTCGATGCCTACGCATTGCGCGGTGCGCCCAGTGCCATCGATGCTGCGGCGTTGGGATGCGCAACACGATAGCATAGCTGGCATTTCGACGATTCATTGCGTATAGGCGCGGCCATCATGCAGATTCCCGGCCATATAGACCCCGTTGTCACCCCACGCGCGATTACGCAGCGTGCGGATGGCCGAATTGACCTTTTGGGCTTGAACCACCTCCAAATTCGTCAGCTGTTTGAAGAATCGCAGTTGGATGAAAAGGCCGCAAAGCTGCGGTCAAAGCAGGTGTTCCATTGGATATACCATCGCGGCGTGACCGATTTTGAAGCGATGACCGACATCGCCAAAACCATGCGCCCATGGCTTGCCGACCGCTTTGTCATTGGCCGGCCAGAGGTGGTCGAGGCGCAGGTTTCAACAGATGGCACGCGCAAATGGCTTTTGCGCACCGATGATGCCCAAGATTATGAAATGGTGTTCATTCCCGATGCGGATCGCGGCACCTTGTGCATTTCCTCGCAGGTGGGGTGCACGCTCAACTGCCGTTTCTGTCATACGGGCACGATGCGGCTGGTGCGCAACCTGACACCGGGTGAAATCGTCGGGCAGGTCATGCTGGCGCGCGATGCGCTTGGCGAATGGCCAAAGGGCAATATGGCGTCGGTTGCGGACGATGATGAAGATGATGATGTCGGCCATTACACCGCCGACGGCCGCATGCTCACAAACATCGTGTTGATGGGCATGGGCGAGCCTTTGTATAATTTCGACAATGTCCGCGACGCGATGAAGATCGTTATGCATGGCGATGGCCTTGGCCTGTCGCGCCGCCGTATCACGCTTTCGACGTCGGGCGTTGTGCCGATGATGGCGCGTGCGGGCGAAGAGATTAACGTAAACCTTGCGGTATCGCTGCACGCGGTTACCAAGGAAATCCGTGACGAAATCGTCCCCATCAACCGCAAATATGGCATTGATGAACTCTTGCGTGCCTGCGCCGAATATCCTGGCGTCAGCAACGCACGGCGCATTACATTTGAATATGTGATGTTGAAGGACAAGAATGACAGCGACGAAGACGCGCGCGAGCTCGTGAGCCTCATCCGCCAGTATAAATTGCCGGCAAAGGTCAATCTGATACCGTTCAACCCATGGCCCGGTGCGATTTATGAATGTTCGGATCCAGAACGCATCAAGCGTTTTTCCAGCATCATTTTCGAAGCCGGCATCAGCGCGCCCGTACGCACACCGCGCGGCCGCGATATCATGGCGGCGTGTGGCCAGCTGAAATCCTCCAGCGAAAAGAAAAGTCGCGCCGAACTGGACCGCCTCGCCGAGGAAAAACAGGCGGCGTTAGGGTAAGGCCATGGCCGCGCAAGGAACAGACGTGAATGGCGGCGTATTTGCGCGCCACAACCGCCTGCCATTTGCCATTGATATCATCACGGGCCTATTGTTCTACTTCGTTGCGAAGTTCACCGATCTGCAGACTGCGGCGATTGTAGGCGTGGTCGTCGGGTTCGGGCTTGTCCTGTTTCAGCGCATAACGAAAATCGATGTCACCGGCGGGCTTGCGCTCTTCGGCATATTGATGCTCTGCATTTCGGCCGGCCTCGCGGTTTGGCTGAACGATGATGAATGGATCAAGCTGCGGGGGACGATAACGGGCCTGATCGCCGCCAGTTTCTTCATTATCGATGGCGCGCGTGGCGGGCCATATATCGGCAAAGGTTTAGCGCGGTATATGCCCTATTCGGATATCCATGCGGGCCGCTTTGCTATCGTCATGGGCGTTATCGGCCTGATCATGGCGGCGCTGAATTATGGCGCTGCAAAATTGCTGACGACGGACAATTGGCTGTTCTACAAAACCTTTGTTGATAATTTTATCGTTATTGGTCTTGTGATGTTTGCCATGCGCTTTGTCCGCGCCAAACAGGCTGCTTAAGCGAAAATTGCCACTGACTGCATGCCGGTAAGCACCGCTTCGCCGCGGCTGTTCCATGCGGTCATATATTGGCTGCTCGCACCATTGGCGGCGTGATGCGTCTCGCTGGATAGATACCACCATCCATCTTCGGTCGTCGGCGTATCCGTCAGCATGTTGATCTGCCAGTTCATCGAGCTGACCATGCCCTTTTCGGTCATCAACCCCATCGCGGATGGCGGCAATGCGTCGCCAATGCAGAGAAGTTCGGCAATATGGTCAAGGCCGTCATGTTCGGTGAAGCGGTGCCAGCTGGCGAGCCGATTGGTGGCCAAGCCCAGTTCGAGCCGCTTGTCCGGATATTGCATATGGCCCGTGAAAAATTCAGGCGGGCCGCTGCGTACATTGTCCGCGGTCGGAAGTGGCGGAAATTCGGGCTGGGCGATGTTGATATAGTCCAAATGGCTCTGCCGCCGGTTCATGAAAATGAACGTGCAGGTCAGGCCAATGCCATCTGCGCCCATTATGTCGGCCTTGATAAATGCCGTGTTTTTACCGCGACGCAGGATGTTGGCCCGCACCTCAACATCGCCGGCCAAGGGACCGACAAACGCGATTTGTGCGGACTGTAGCGGCGGCAAATCCTCCGCAGTGAGCTTCCCCGCTTGATAGGCCAGCGCCGAACTTAATCCACCATAAGAGGTGCGCCCCTGATGCCAGGTGGCGGGGATGGATATCTTGTGCGACGCGGCGCCCGGTTCGAATTGGGCGAGAAGGGATGCAAGGTTCATTTTTATGATTTAGCGATGGAAAATCAATGTCGCAAGTCGCTGACGAAAACCGGCTTGCTAAAAAAGAGCTGCGTATTGACCGAAAAATGAACCCCAAAAGCGGGCTTTCCAATTACAACTTCTGGATGTTGTGCTCATGTGCACCGTTGCTGGGTTTACCGAACTGTTATGTGCCCTACTGCACGACCTACTCTGGTGCCTGCTATTCGATGCAATTACAGATCCTTAAGACGAAGATTTGCGGATAATCGACTGCACTAGGTGCTGGCAAGGCTCGCTTACATCAGACTACGCCTGCGATACTAAAACTTTACAGCCTAACTAACGAACTAAGGGTTCCGTAGACCGTGGAGTAGTTGACTTGGATATTTCGGCCGGTGTCAAGATGCCATCTTTATCTGTATCCAGCCGATCGAAATTCGCCAGCGTTGCGGTGCGATATTCGACAAGCGTAATAATTTGATCACGGTTGCTATCAAAGCGGGTCATTTCGGCCGACACATCGATAAATTTGGGAGCAGGGATCAAGCCCGCAAATTCCGTAGACGTAATGACCCCGTTTTTGTCGATATCAAGGCGTTGGAATAGCTCCCGGTTTTGCTCCTGGGCAACAGCGGCGGCAGCGCGCTTCGTGAACTCTTCCACTTCGGCGCGGGTCGCCTTGCTATTTCCATCCAAGTCGCGCTTTTTGAAATCAGCGTCCATCAGCGCGATGAAGTCGGCGCGCGGTAAGTCGGGCACAACTACAGCCGGTTTAGCCGGAACAGCTGGCTTTGCGGTTTGTGGGGCAGTCGTTTTTGTAGATGCACTCTGCGCGGCATATCCATTCGTGGATTGTGCGAAAGCGACTAAGCCTATTGCGTAACCGACGAACAGCATTTGCTTGAGCGATGGCTGGCGAATGTAAGTGTTTTGAGCTTTCATATCTCGCGGTTGTAGCCACATAATTCATCAAAGTGTAAATAAAAAAGGCCGGCAATCTATAAAAATTGCCGGCCTCTTTTTGATTAGTTTGGTGTCTTAATTAGAAACCAAAGACTACTCCAACGCGTCCGCCAAGCTTTCCGCCCTTGTTCAGACCACCACCAACAGCAGCAGTGACATAGACCTTCTCGCTTACGCGGCCTGCAGCGTTAAGTGCAACTGCAGATGCGCCTTCATACATGCCGACATTGCCGGAGAGTGTGAAGTTCGTATCTGGCAAGATCGTGCTTCCACCCATGGCGATTGCTGTTGCTGTTGAGCTTGCAATCTTGTCACGCAGTGTGTTGTCCAAATCAGTGATACGAGTACCAAGCGCGTTATCAGCGGCTACACGTGCACTGTTTTCAGCCGTGACACGTGCACCAAGTGCTGTATCTGCAGCGGCACGTGCTGTTTCTTCAGTAGCGATACGGGTAGTAAGCGCTGTATCTGCAGCGGCACGTGCTGTTTCTTCAGTAGCGATACGGGTAGTAAGCGCTGTATCTGCAGCGGCACGGATCGTCGCTTCAGCTGCTACTGCAGTCGTTGTGAACGTATTCGCGCTCGTCAACGTTGCGGCATCACCAGCTACACGCGCAGCAGTCTCAGCAACTAGGCCGGTTTCTAGCACTGCAATGTCGGCAGTGTTTTCGGTGATCCGGGTCTCATGGTTGGTCAACGCACCCAAAACTTCGGTTTCAAAGTTGGAATTTTCTGCCGCTGCAGCACCCGTTAGAGCACCAGAGGCAAGTGCTATATTCTGTTGATTGCTAGCTGCTGCGGCAGTCAAGATAGTACCCTGACGTTGCAATCCAGTTAATTCAGCGGAAGCGTCCGCAAGAACAGTCGCAGCTTCTGCTGCAGCTTCAGCATCAGTCGCTGCAGTTTCTTGCAAATCTAGCAGTGCAACGGCAGTGCCATTTGGTCCGACAGGATTGATATCGAGCTCTTCAAAGACGGCCAACAAATCATCATTAGCTTCCAAAGCGTCATCAAGATCCCCAAATGCAGTTGATGCAGCGCTGTTTGCAGCAATTGTAGCTGCGCCGAGTGTTGCTGCATTACTCGCGGTTGAGAGAACTGCAGCATTATTCGCTGCAAGTTGAGTGGCCAGTGCGTCTACACTAGCTTGAGCAGTAGCAACTTCCGCCGCCGCCTCTTCATCTAGCGCCTGTACTGCAGCGAGGGCTGCCTGGGCATCTTGTACAGCTTCAGTTGCATCAGCTAGTTCAGCAGCAGTTGCAGTATTGTCCGCAGCAACCAGGGCATAAGCATCCTGAGCTGTTTCCAGATCGTCTTCGGCATCTGCAACATCTGCTGCCGTTAAGACTTGAGCGCCTTCGGCATCTGCGAGGACATCTTCCGCATCAGCCAAATCCGCCAGTGTTAAGATACGGGCGGCCAAGGCATCATCAGCAGCTTCTTCAGCAGCTAATTCAGCCGCCGCCGCAGCCGATGCTGCTGCACTTGCTTCTGCCGCTTCAACAAGAAGCGCACGATCTGCCGCCGAGAGACTGGCTAGTGCTGCAGCCTTTGCGGCAGCACTAGCCGCAGCCGTAGTCGCAGCTTCCGCGGCAGCATCCGATTCATCTTCAACTGCTGTTTCAGCTGCATCGATAACGTCAGCTAAATCGCTGTAAGCGCCATCCAGAGACCCAGGATCAGCAAAAGCTGCGCTGGACAAAGAGAGCGCGAGAGCGCTTACGCATAGGCCAAGACCTAGTTTTCCTGTATTTTTCATTTTTGTGTCACCTTACAAAATCTGACAAGCGTTAAATTAATTCTCTATATTCACCGCAAATTTGCGGATCAACGGAGATGCGGCTCGTTTTGGAACGTTTAACGAACCGGAACCCACAAGCCACGTAGCTGTCAAAGAAAATTTTCAAAACCAAATTCGATATTATAAAAATGCATGTATAATAAGTATGATAACTTTTCTTTACCTATATGACAGAGGGAAGCTACGCCTTAAGCGAGCGTTCAGAAGTCTGAAAATGGTGGGCAGTTTGGGCAATGATAATGTTTGATGGTGTTCGTTTATAGCGAAAACGCTTCAACGCATGCTTTAAGGGGGAGGGGCAATGTCTTCGCATGATGAAATTTACGACGCGCATATTGACAATTATCTGCATTGCTTGAGGTATTTAGCTACTTTCCAACAGAAAAACGGCTTGCAATTTATGCGTAAAGAGGGGGATGTGCTGCTCCTCATTAAGCAAGAACCCAGGCAACCGGTAAAATATTATATGAATAAGTCCGGCATGTCGTCACGCTGGTTCAACGAGATTTTGAAGCAGCTGCTGGCGTCTAAATTGGTCGTGCAAGAGACCTGCCCTGACGACAGCCGCCGGAAACTGCTCAGCTAAGCCCGCAACTTTATTGCCCGGCTGTGGCATTTTTATCATAGGCTTTACGTGCGTTCGGCGTTGGATGGCACATGACGCGTTCCGTTCGGCGCGTTTGGCACTCTGATACCGCGTAGGGGAGCATATGGCGAAATTAAAAAACCCCGCCGTTCCATTCGGACGGCGGGGTTTTAAATGGTGGGCGTAGCAAGGTTTGAACTTGCGACCCCTGCAATGTCAATGCAGTGCTCTACCGCTGAGCTATACGCCCATTATGCCGCAGCCTCTAGCTGGGCTTTTGCTATCATTCAAGCCTATTTCAGCTCGCCAAAACTTTCCTTGGAAAACAGCCGTTCGACTTCAAGGACAAGGTCTTTCAGATGGAAGGGTTTGGACAGTATTTTGGCGCTTGGCATGGATGCGCTTGCGCGCAGCGCTACGCCCGAAAGGCCCGTGATAAACATAACCTCAGTGCCCGGAGACACCCGGTTACAGTGGCGCGCGAGTTCAATGCCGTCCATTTCCGGCATCACAATATCGGTGAGCAGCAGATCGAAATGCTCTTGTTCCAGCAAGGGCGCTGCTGCTGTGCCGCGGTCGACCGCGACCACATCATAGCCCGACCGTTCCAGCGCCCGCGCGAGATATTCGCGCATGGCCTGTTCATCTTCGGCGAGCAGAATGCGGGTCATAACAAATCCTTAAACATTTTGTGCGCGCCAAATTGCGGCGCCGGTTCTATCTATAATTGCAGAGGCTTAATTTTTTTGCACCATTTTGCGCAAAACCTGCCAACAACATATTTTAGTCTAATAAAGAGGGCGTGTTGGACATATCGGCATCCGGATTTGCAATGTGGGGAACGGAGAATATGTCCGTGCCTGTGCTGCTGTCTGTGCCGCACGCGGGGCGCGATTATCCCGCCGCTGTCATTGATGCGTTGCGCGTGCCGCCGGCATCGCTTGTCCGGCTTGAGGATCGCTATGCCGATCTATTGGTGCGCCGTTCGGTACAATTTGGCCATCCGGTCGTCGTCGCCCACCGCGCACGCGCCTGGATCGACCTGAACCGCGATGAACAGGATATCGATGTCGAGATGGTCCAAGGCGCACAGCGCGCGGATTATCCCGCGCCCGGCGTGAAGCAGCGCGGCGGCCTTGGCCTTGTGCCGCGCCGATTGTCGGGCGAAGGCGATTTGTGGACACGGCAGTTCACGTTAGACGATATCAATGACCGCATTGGGGCGCTGCATCGGCCCTATCATCAGGCCGTATCAACGGTGCTTGAAAATATGCGGCAAAAATTCGGGGTCGCGATCCTGCTGGATGTGCACAGCATGCCACCGCTCCACAGTCCGGCAACTGGCGCGGGGCCACAATTTGTGATTGGCGACCGGTTCGGCAAAAGTGCATCGTCACAATATGCGGAATTGTTGATGTCCCGTTTGAAGGGGCACGGATTTACCGTTGCGCTCAACCACCCCTATGCCGGGGATTATATCCTGCGCCGCCATGCCAAGCCGCGTGCCAATATCCATGCGATCCAATTGGAAGTGGACCGGTTGCTCTATCTGGATGCTGATTTGCGACAGCCTGGGGCTGGCGTTGAGCGGCTGAAGGTGTTGATCGCCGGACTGGTCGAGGCTTTGGCGGACGAGGCGCTTGGTTCGTCTGCGTTGATTGCCGCGGAATAAACCAACCCGATTCGCATAAAAAAACCACCCCGGAATGTTCCGGGGTGGCCGAGGTTCAGGGAGTTGATGCCGGTTAGGGCATCGTTGGACAGAAACGGGAGGGGAAGTCTCCGTCCAGAACCAAGAATGGGGCCTGAGCATTGCAGTTTCAAGTCAGGGCAAAAACATTCTGTCCCCAATGTCGTTAAGGCGAGGCATTGGTGCGGGCAGTTGTTGCGCTGGCTATGTTGACGGCGCTAGCGCCCGTTAAGGCCACATCCGTTGCACAAATGGCATTTTGTCTATGAACTGATGCTTCAATGCGCCCAAAACATGCAAGCCGATGAGAATGATAAGCGGCGCGGCCAATATCTCATGCCCCTCATGCCCGATGTCCGCCAGCATCGCATTTTTGCCAACCGCCATATCCATGGTGAACAGGCCGAAGAAATCAACGGGCGCAGCGTTGCCCTTGGCGCCGATCATCAGCCAACCGGTGAGCGGCATGACGATCATCAGGACGTAGAATAAAATATGGACGCTATGGCCGGCTTTGGCCTGCCAACCCGTAACCTTGTCAGGCAGCGCAGGCGGGCGGTTGGCAATGCGCCATAAAATGCGGCCAATGGTCAGTATCAAGATGGAAATGCCAATGGCCTTATGTGGGCTCATATAGGCAGCGCGTGCGGCGCGGGGCAGACCTTCGCCCAGATTTGCCAACAAGATGTTGGCACCGATCAATAGGGCAATCAGCCAGTGAAAAAGGATCGCGATTTTACTATATTTTGCCATGCCGTCACTTTCCCTGATGGACCGTGACGGCATGCAGCATTTCGCCTGATTAGGTCGAAGGCAGTTCCGTCACCTGTGGTGTCTTACCCTGTGCAACCTGAACTGCAAATATTTCCCGCATCAGCTGCAACGAGAACAGATGAGCGTGGATGAGTGCAAGGATACCGTTCTGGTTCAGCTTGCGGACGGTGTCGCCACGCAATTCGCGCAGTTTCGCTTCGTCGATCATTTTGAAACCACGGTAGATGAATGGCTGTTCCTGACCTTCTTGTTGGATCGACACTTCGCCGTCCATTAACAGGTCCAGCTTTTGCAGCTCTTCAACAAATGCGTGGGTTTGTGCGCCGGCATTTTCGAATTCTTCACAGAATTTCAAAATAGCCTGTGTGTTTTCGCTTGGCTTGCCATCTTCGAACAGGGGCGTGCCTTCTTCGAATTCACCAACGGCGCCCGATGTGGGGTCAAAGCACAAGGACAGCTCTTCGGTGTCGGGACGCAGCTTGGCCAACAGGAATGGATAGCGGCGGACATATGCAGGGACGTAAACGGGACGCTCGAAAAAGCCTTCCTCGTTCATGAAAGTGTTTACGCCTTCGTTCATGCCCATCAGGACCAGCGGAACAGGATTGTCTGTTGCGGAAAAAATGATGGGATAGGTGCGCGACGCTGGGACGAACTCTTCGATCGTCAACGGGATCGCATGCTGCCCTTCAAGGAACTTTGCATTCTCCAACAGGCGCGATTTCCACGTGACGTGATCGTTGCTGTTGAGCGGGATGAGGTCTTTGTACAGAAGCGGCAAGTTTGCGGCTTGGGGCGCTGTGGCCATGTGAAACTCCAGTGCTTGTTATTGGGCAAAAATTTAATGCGGCGCTTTAGTCGGGCAGCAGCCTTTACGCAAGTGGAACAAGCTTGCCCGGGTTCATAATGCCAAGCGGGTCGAACGCGCTTTTAATGGCCCGCAGCGCCGAAAGCCGGGCAGGCTCGGCAAGCCGCGCGAATTCGTCGATTTTGGATTGGCCAATGCCATGTTCCGCCGACAATGAACCGCCATAGGCGCGCACGCGATCATAGACGTGCGACGTGATCACCTTGCCATCTCCGGCGTACCAACCCGCGACATCGACGCCTTCGGGGGCTTTTACGTGGAAATGGATGTTGCCATCGCCCAAATGTCCGAACGCAACGGTCTTGGTTCCGGGGTAGTCCGCTTCGATACGTGGCGATTCTTGCTCAATGAAGCGCGCCATGGCCGCGACCGGAACGCTGATATCATGTTGCAGCGCGGCGCCGGCGGCACGTTCGGCCTCCGCAATCGAATCGCGAATTTTCCAAAAAGCTTCTGCCTGCACGTCGCTGCTCGCGATGGTCGCATTTTCGAGCAAATTATGGGCGATGGCATCTTCCAGCAGATGCATGGCCAGCTCTCCGGGGCTGGACTGGGCAGGGTCGTCCTGCACAAATTCCATCAGCGCATGCCAGCGGTGCGTGGTGTCGAGCGGCGGCCGTGTGCCCGAAATATGCGTGAGCACGGCAGCAAGTGCGCGTTGGGGAAGGATTTCAAAGCCCTCCAAACGATCGCGCCCATGTTTTTGCATGAACAGCAAAAGTTCATATGCCTGTTGCGGGCTATCGATGCCTGCCCACACGACGCAGCGGTCAATAAGCGCGGGCACGGTTTGCAGCACAGCCTTGGTCACCACGCCAATCGTGCCTTCGCCGCCTATCAGCAGTTGTTTCAAGTCATAGCCGCGATTGTCTTTTTTCAACGGCGCCATGGCGTCATAAATCGATCCGTCGGGCAGAACAGCCTCAAGACCTGCAACGAGCAAGCGCATTGTGCCATGCCGCAACACTTGCGTGCCGCCCGCGTTGGTGGAAATCAGGCCGCCGACGGTTGCCGACCCCTTGCCCCCAAGCGTGAGTGGAAAGCGCCGTCCGGACTGCGCGGCGGCTTCATGCAGGTTCTGCAAGATGACACCCGCTTCACAGCTTATCAGGCCGGCGTCTGCATCGATCGCGGTGATATTGTTCATCCGCCGCATCGAAAGGATCAGTTGATCGCCGCTGCTATTGGGCGTAGCGCCCGCGACCATTCCGCTATTGCCGCCCTGTGGAACCAGTGACAGCCGATACTTCGCGGCAATCCGCACAATTGCGGCAACTTCTTGTGTGGTGGCGGGTGAAAGCAATGCGGCGGCGGCGCCTGTAAATCGGCCACGCCAGTCGGTCAGCCATGGGGAAATGACGTCCTGATCATCCGAATAGCCTTTTGATCCCAAAATAGAGCGAAGCTCGGATAAGGCGTTTACATCTGGCACGGTATTTCCCATTATGTGCAAAGGTTCAGGGCATTTAATTCATGATACGTTCAACCCTATCGGGTAAAGTCGGCAGAACTTCAACTTCATACCGGAATGTTTCTTGCGCATAGTTTTTGCCATAATCCTGCTTGCGGCAGGTCTGACGACCGTGTCGCAAAAGGCTTGGGCCGATTTTAATGCCGACATGGCGCACAATCCGTTCGCGCCGTTCGTCAGGTTGAATACCAAATTTGACCAAGTGCGCATTGACCAACGCATCATCATTCGTTTGCCAAGCCCCGCGTCGGCGCCAGCAGCCGTGGGCGCACAGCGGCAATCGGTCGCAAAGCTGCAATATAAAGAAAAGAAAATCGGCAAATGCCTTTTGGTCGACAGGCTGGGCGGATCGCGTCCCGGACCCGACCGTACGCTCGACCTGTTGACGCGCGACGGCATCCTTATCCGCGCGTATTTGGGTGACGGTTGTCTGGCGCGGGAGTTTTATGCGGGCGCTTATATGGAGCGGTCATATGACGGCAAATTATGCGTGGATCGGGATGTGTTGCATGCCCGCACCGGGGCAAAATGCGCGATCGATAAATTCCGATTGTTGATACCGCGATAGCGCCGGGCGCATTCGGCCAATTACCTTGACATTTCTGCCCGCAGAGACCAATGGCGACCCTCGTCGCTATGGCTTTGGCACCGGTGGCACAGCATCTTCTTTTCCGGAACAACATATGCGTTTTGCCGATATCGGCTTGTCTGATGAATTATTGAGAGCCTTAAGCGAGGCTGGCTATGACGAGCCAACCCCTATTCAGGCCGCTGCTATCCCGCAGGTCCAGATGATGCGTGACATCATCGCAATCGCACAGACGGGCACGGGCAAAACCGCGAGCTTCGTCCTTCCGATGATCGATGTGCTTGCCAATGGCCGTGCGCGTGCCCGCATGCCACGTAGCCTCATTCTCGAACCGACGCGCGAACTTGCGGCGCAGGTTGCCGAGAATTTTGAAAAATACGGCAAATATCACAAGCTATCGATGGCGCTGCTTATTGGCGGCGTTCAAATGGGCGACCAGGTGAAGGCGCTTGAAAAGGGCGTTGATGTTTTGATCGCGACGCCCGGACGGCTGATGGATTTGTTCGAACGCGGTAAGATTTTGCTGACGGGCTGCGAAATGCTCGTCATCGACGAAGCGGACCGTATGTTGGACATGGGCTTCATTCCCGACATCGAACATATCTGCACAAAGTTGCCGGCGACGCGTCAGACATTGCTGTTTTCGGCAACGATGCCGCCGCCGATTAAGAAGCTGGCGGACAAGTTTCTGTCGAACCCGAAATATATCGAAGTCGCGCGTCCCGCGACCGCCAATATCAATATCGAACAGTTTTTGGTGAACGTATCACCGATGAAAAAGCGCGATGTGTTGCGTGATCTATTGCGCACGGAAGATGTGTCCAACGCGATTATCTTCTGCAACCGCAAGACCACGGTGCGCGAATTGAACACCAGCCTGCAGCGCCATGGCATGCGTTCGGGCGAAATTCACGGCGACATTGATCAGGCGTCACGCCAGAAGCAATTGGAAGCGTTCAAGAACGGCGACATCAATCTGCTCGTCGCGTCCGACGTGGCCGCCCGCGGCCTGGACGTTAAGGGCGTAAGCCATGTGTTCAACTTTGACGCGCCATGGCACCCCGATGATTACGTCCACCGCATTGGCCGCACAGGCCGCGCCGGTGCCAAGGGCAAGGCATTTACC
>JBILOZ010000171.1:0-3835 GCA_044374245.1 Sphingorhabdus sp.
GCGTGCTCGCGCGCTATCGCAATTATCTAGCTTTGTCGCGCAAAATCGGCACGTTTCATGGCGGAACCATATAGCTGCCGATAACGCGCAAACATTGTCTCTTCATCATATAGTGCACAGGCCAGAGCGCGGTTGGCACTGCCGAGTTTTTCCCGAAGTCCGGCATCATTTGCCAGCTCGCTAATGGCTTGCGACAAAGACGCCTCGTCGGTGCGCGGGACGATGAAGGGACGGTTTTCACGTGCGACGATATTTTTTACGTCACCAACGTCCGTGGAAACCACCGGAAGGGCGCTCGTCATCGCCTCTATAACGGAAATCGGATATTGCTCGCTATCCGACGACAATGCAAAAATATCGAACAGGCGAATATAGCGCGCCGGGTCACGTAAATAGCCGGGCATCATCACACGGTCTGATATGCCAAGCCGCTCTGCCTCTGCCATGATTGCGCCACGCTCTGGCCCATCGCCCACAATCGCGAGCCTTACATTTGGCCCGGCGGCCGCAACCGCACGCACAAGCCGCGGAAGATTTTTGACGGTACGCAGCCCGGCGATTGTGCCGACCACAATCTCACCATTGCGTTTCTGAAAGCCCGGAAAAGATCCGCGCTGCGGCCGCCGGTTAAAATGGTCGGTATCGATGCCATTTGGGAAACGACAAATCTTGTCCAGCGGCTGATGCCATATGGTTCGGGCGATATGCTCAAGCGTTTTTGAAGGAACGACCAGCGCATTCGAACGCTGCAACGCAATTGCGCGAAACCAGTTCCGCCGCTTTTTCAGCCGGTCGATTTCGTCATCGTTGAACCCGTCTTCATGATGGATCAATGGCGGCAAGTTCATGCTGCGCGTAAACAATGTATGCGCCATCACCCCATCCATCGCACCCCAATTATATGTCAAAACCAGATGGAATTTTTTCATATATTGGGCGAGCTGACGATAGCTGCCAATGGCTGGCATGCCTTTCAGCGAGGGTGCCGCATCTTTCGGGAACGTAACCTTCACGCGCCGGTCAATCGCCTCGGCCGCGCCAAAGGCATCATCAACCGCCGATAAAACAGTATGTTCGGCCTGATCGCCAAAATGGTTCATAAGACGAACCGTGCGCGATTCCTGATCGCCAAGGTTAAAGCTGCTGTGCAAATGGAGGATGCGGACCGCCGCCATACTTGCCTTTCCTTCTCGCACCGCCCAGATGCTTTGAATGATTATCGAACCTATGCACTCTCCCTACCGTCCTGATCCACAAATCGCCAGTCTGGGCGAAAAAATTGGTGATCCCGTACGTGCGGCCAACTTTCCCGAGACGACATTGCGTTTTCGCAACGACCGTTGGGCAGCAACTGTCGGGCTGGATGGATATGACGACGCGGCGTGGGTCCGCCATTTCGGGCGTTTTGAACCGCTTCCCGATAACATGCCCGAACCGTTGGCGCTTAGGTATCACGGGCATCAGTTTCGTGTGTACAATCCCGATATTGGCGATGGACGCGGATTTCTGTTCGCGCAGCTGCGTGACGGCCATGACCGGTTGCTTGACCTTGGGACCAAGGGGTCTGGCACCACCCCTTACAGCCGGCGCGGAGATGGACGGCTGACATTGAAAGGTGGCGTGCGCGAGATATTGGCCACCGAAATGCTCGAAGCGCTTGGGGTCAACACTTCCAAAACATTCTCGCTGATTGAAACCGGCGAAGAATTGATCCGCGGGGATGAGCCCTCGCCCACCAGATCCGCCGTCATGGTGCGGCTCAGCCATAGCCATATACGCTTCGGAACGTTCCAACGCATCGCGGCGGAGGGCAATGAAGCGCTGATGCACAAGCTCATCCATTATTGCCTCGAACATCTCTACTGCGTTGAAGTTTCCGAGAACCCTGCGGCTCAGTTGCTGGGACTCGCGGTCGATCGCGTGGCCGACCTTGCCGGGTCGTACATGGTCGCAGGGTTCGTCCACGGCGTGCTCAACACCGACAATATCAACATCACCGGCGAGAGCTTTGACTATGGCCCATGGCGTTTCACCGAAAAATGGGACCCAAGCTTTACCGCAGCCTATTTCGACCAATCCGGACTTTATGCGTTCGGGCGGCAGGCCGAAGCATTGCATTGGAACCTTGGCCAACTCGCGGTTGCATTGCGATTGGTGTCGGACGCACCTCCACTGATTACCGCATTAGAACGCTTTCCCGACCTGTATCAACAATCAGTCATTCGCCGGTTTTTATGGCGACTGGGCGTTATATCCAAAGGCGAAGACGAAGATAAGCGCCTTGTCGAAGCCGCCGAACGCGCGATGGTCCGCGATCAAATCCCCATCGCTGCATTCTTCCACGGCTACAGAGGTGGAAGGACAGGCGCATTCGCAGCCAACGGGGCAGACCAAGCCGCCTTTGAAGACATCTTGCGCGGTTATGCGCCAGCCCACGCATCGGACGATTATTGGGCAAGCAGCCCCGTCTGCGCGATGTTGATCGATGAGGTCGAGATGATTTGGGACGCCATTGCCCAAAAGGATGACTGGCAGCCTTTATATCAAAAACTGGCGCATATTCAGGGGTTGGGGCAAGCTCTAAAACATAACGACCAATAGCTGATGGTAACTGCATTGGTCTCGCGCGCGAGGCGGGCAAGCGGCTGCGGCGAGCCAAGGTACAGCTTAAAAATCGGCACCGGTAAAGTTCTTCTAACCCATGGCCAACTAATCCTGTTTTGAAGCTTGGACGGCGGCCGTCCATTTTGGCGTCATGGAAAAAGCACGAGTCTATTTGGTGGGCGCTGGCCCCGGTGACCCCGACCTGCTGACGGTGAAGGCTGCGCGGTTGATCTCGGCGGCCGACGTTGTTGTGCATGATGGGCTTGTCGACGCAGCGATTATGGCGCTGATCAGCCCGTCCGCACGCCTGATTTCAGTCGCAAAAAGCCGGTCGCGCCATTCTGTGCCGCAGGACGGCATTAACGACATTCTGGTGCGCGAAGCGCAGGTTGGCCGGGTCGTTGTCCGGTTAAAGGGCGGCGATCCGTTTATTTTTGGACGCGGTGGCGAAGAAGCCGAAGCGTGCCGTGATGCGGGAATAGATGTTGAGGTTGTGCCCGGCATCTCTGCGGCCATGGGCGGCGCTGCGGCGACAATGCTGCCACTCACCCACCGCGATGCCTCCAGCGCCGTCACCTTCGTTGCTGGCCAGTGCAAGGGCCTGACCGACCAGAATTGGGCTGGCCTTGCCGGTAAAGGTCGCACCCTCGTCATTTACATGGGTGTTGCGACCGCTGCCGATATTACCGAAAAGCTGATTTCCGACGGCCTGTCACCGGACACGCCCGTTGCGGTGCTCGAACGCGCAACGCGGCCCGATGCGCGCGCAATGCAGACGATCCTCACCGATTTGGGCGACATGATTAAACGTGAAGGCGTCCAATCGCCTGCGATCATCGTTGTCGGCGACGTTGTCCTCAAATCCGATGCCGAAAACCGGCTCAAACATTTTGCCAAACAGGCGGAGAAAATTGCGTGAAGTTACTTACTGGAAATGAATTGGGATCAGGCGCTGTGACCTGGTGGACAGGAAGCGGATGGTCGCTCCATGTTGAAGATGCTGCTGATGTTGGTGAGCATGGCGAAGCCGTGCTGCATGCAGAGGAAGGCGCACGACGTGTGAACGCGCCGTACATCATCGACGCGGTTGCAACACCCCAAGGGCCACGCCCCGCGCATATCAAGGACAGGGTCCGTGCGCTTGGGCCAACGGTGCGGCCAGACCTTACATTGAAACCCGCTGACCCAGCGGCAGGCGACTGGATAATCTGATATGTATAAATATGACCAT
>JBILOZ010000172.1:0-3806 GCA_044374245.1 Sphingorhabdus sp.
CGGACTCGCGCGACCTATAGGCGCGCTTATCTGAACCCTCAAGCGGTCGATTAATGATTTTTAGCATTTAATTGCTCCACTCTTCTACCTATTTGCGTTGCAATCCGCTAAACGGAAGATGCAAAACACAACATTCGCCAGCCAGGAAAAATCTCCCCACCATGACCGAAGATGAAATATTATCTGAATTCCGTAGCGTCGACGCACTGCTCGAAGGACATTTCCTGCTGTCGTCCGGCCGCCACAGCGCTTATTATCTTCAGTGCGCACGCCTGCTGATGAACCCCGAACGCGCGGGGCGCATTGCCTTGGCACTGACCCAAAAAATGCCGCGCGAGCTGCGAAACGAGATCCAAGCTGTCATTTCCCCGGCCATGGGTGGTCTGATCATCGGCCATGAAATGGGTCGTGCGCTTGGCGTTGATGCGATGTTCGTCGAACGCCCCGATGGTGTCTTTGGTCTGCGTCGCGGCTTTACGATCACGCCGGGCACCAAAATCCTTATGATGGAAGATGTCGTAACGACCGGCCTTTCATCGCGTGAGGCTATTGCGGCGATCGAAGCCGCAGGCGGTCATGTCATCGCCGCTGGCGCAGTGGTGGACCGTTCCGCAGGCACCGTCGACCTCGGCGTACCGTTCTTCCCGCTGATTCAGTTGAACTTTCCAACCTATGCGCCAGATGAATTGCCGCCCGAATTGGCTGCGACCGAGGCAGTAAAGCCCGGTAGCCGGAAGCTATGAAGATAGAGCATTCGTCTCGTCTGCGCCTTGGCGTCAATATCGACCATGTTGCGACGATCCGAAATGCGCGTGGCGGAATGCATCCCGATCCGATGCGTGCCGCACATATGGTTGAAGCAGCGGGCGGCGATGGCATCACCGTCCATTTGCGCGAAGACCGCCGGCATATTCGCGACGCGGACCTCGACGCGATTATGCGGGAAATCCGCTTGCCCATTAATTTGGAAATGGCCGCAACCGACGAAATGCTGGAAATCGCGCTGCGGCATAAACCGCATGCCGCGTGCATCGTCCCCGAACGGCGCGAGGAACGCACGACCGAGGGTGGGCTCGATGCCGCGGGGCAGCACAACCATCTCGCGCCCATCGTCACGCGGCTGGCGGACGCAGGCATTCGCGTAAGCTTGTTCATTGAACCCGACGCCCGCCAGATTGAAGCGGCCATCCGCCTGAAAGCCCCCGTCGTTGAATTTCACACGGGCAAATATGCGCATGCAGAAGGTGAAGAACGCGAAATAGAACTTCGCCGTATTGCGGACGCGGCCGCACTTGCGGCTAAAAATGGCATCGAACCACATGCTGGCCACGGCCTGACGTTTGAAAATGTCCAACCCATCGCCGCCATTCCCCAGTTTGCCGAACTCAACATCGGGCACTATCTGATTGGTGAGGCGATCTTCATTGGCTTGGAGGAAAGCGTGCGGAAGATGCGGACGTTAATGGACCTCGCGCGGTGATAATCGGGCTTGGTTCCGACCTATGTAATATTGAGCGCATCGCCAATTCGCTTGAGCGCTTTGGCGAGCGGTTTGAAAAGCGCGTCTTTACCCACATCGAACGCGCCAAGGCTGGCAAGCGGCCATTCACGCGGGCGGGCACATATGCCAAACGCTTTGCAGCCAAAGAGGCTTTTTCCAAAGCTGTTGGAACCGGATTCAAACATGGCGTGTTCATGAAAGACATCGGCGTCGTCAACGCACCGTCAGGCGCGCCAACGCTGGCGCTGGCGGGCGGCGCAAAAGCCCGGCTCGACGCAATGATTCCTTCGGGCTATGAAGCCCATATTCATCTGACACTGACTGATGACCACCCATGGGCGCAGGCATTTGTCATTATCGAAGCGTTACCATCGCAAAAGGCATGACCAGTTTGACCACCGACAATATCGACCCCAATGTCCCGTCCACTCCAGCCCCTGAAAAACGCGGCTTGGCCTCTGCTGCTTGGGCGGAAATCAAAGGGATGTTTTGGCTACTGATGGCCGTTCTTGCGTTTCACAGTTTTATTGCAAAGCCGTTTTATATCCCGTCGATATCGATGATGCCGACATTGCTGGTGGGCGACCGTTTGTTCGTGAGCAAATATCCTTATGGCTGGAGCCATGTGTCGCCAACCATTCCCAATCCGGTCGCGATATTTCGCTGGCTGGTTTTGCGCGAGGAAGTGGAGGCGCTGGCCGTCCCGCTTCCGGAAAGCGAAACGCGGGTCTGGGGGAAAATGCCAGCCCGTGGTGATATTGTCATTTTGACGCCGAAGGGCAAATATCAGGACTGGATCAAGCGCGTCATTGGCCTGCCCGGTGACACGATTGCTTTGCGCGAAGGTCAGATTTTCCTGAACGGCAAACCCGTTAGGCAAGATACCCAGCCCAATCTGGTTTTGCCTGTCGATGCCAACAATCCATGCAATGATTATGATTTTCCGGGCGCGCTGACGCGCGGCGATGATGGCGTCATGACATGTCATTTGCCCGTCATTCGCGAAACGCTGCCCAATGGCGTGCAATATGACACCATCGATGCCCGCAGACGCGAGACCGATGATATGGAACCTGTAAAAATACCCGCGGGCCATGTGTTCTTGATGGGCGACAACCGCGACAATAGCTCCGACAGCCGCGTGCCAGAGGCACTGGGTGGCCTTGGCGGTCCTGTCTCGTGGGACCGCATTGGCGGCCGTGCGGAAATCATTACCTTCTCTGTCGATGGCAGCACTGGCCTGAACCCGGCAACGTGGATTTCATCGCTACGTGGTGACCGCGCGGGCACCAGCCTGCGTCCAAAAAAGGTCCGTTCAAGTGAATGATATCGCGCAAGAAACCCCTGCCGCAAAACCTGCCAAGGCGCGGCGCACCCGCAGAAAGCCTGCGGTGCAGGAAGACACATTTCGCGAAGAGGTTGGCCCGACCGAGCTCTACGACCCCATAATCCGCACCGAGATTAAACGGGCGGCAGTATGGATTGGCATGACGCTGCTTGTTTTCGGACTTGTATGGTTAGCCCAGCCACTATTGCTCATCATGGGCGGCCTTGTCCTTGCGGCGATGCTTGATGGCGGCGCACGTTTGCTTGGCCGGGTGTTGCCGATCCCGCGCGGTATCCGCCTGACCATCGTCGTCCTTGCCGTATTCGGTTTCATGTATTGGACATTTGTCTTCACGGGATCCGAACTTGCCGCGCAGGCCGCCAGCCTTCAGGCTATTGTCGAAGCGCAGATTGAATCCATTGGCAACCGCATCGCTGCGGCCGGATTCAACATATCGGCAGAAGATGTCAAAAGCCTCGGCACGCAGATTTTGAACTCCGTCGGCCGCGTAACTGAAGCGGTCTCTTCGGTGGTTGGCACAGTGACCAACATGGCGATGATGCTGGTGCTCGCCATATTCATTGCCGCCGAACCACGTATGTATGAACGCGGCGTCGCATGGATGCTGCCTTTGTCCGAGCGCGAGCATTTCTATGTCACCGCCGCCAAAATGGGCAGCGTGTTGCGCCGCCTGATGGCGGGCCGGTTGCTCGGCATGGCGGTGGAAGGTTTTGGCACCTGGATATTGCTCAGCCTTGGCGGCGTACCCATGGCGGCGCTTTTGGGTGTGCTGACGGGCTTGTTGGCGTTTTTGCCCAATATCGGCGCTATCGTGTCGGGCGCACTTATCATCCTCGTCGGATTTTCGGCGGGTGTTGATGTCGGTCTTTATGCGATCTTCGTATATTTCGTGGTCCAGATGGTCGACGGCTATCTGATTGTGCCGATGGTCGCCAAACGGGCAGTCGATCTCGCGCC
>JBILOZ010000173.1:0-3780 GCA_044374245.1 Sphingorhabdus sp.
GCTGCAACTGAAGCTGCTCCTGCTGCTGACGCTGCTGCTGCTCCTGCTGCAGACGCTGCTGCTGCTGCACCTGCTGCAGACGCTGCGAAAGAAGCTGCGAAGTAATATTCGCGCTTTTTAGCGAAAGTTTTTGATAAGGGCTGTTCTGCTTGCAGGACGGCCCTTTTCTTTGTCTGCCTTAGACAAATTGGATGCCGCGCGCGGCGCTCCAACCGAAACATCGCAATAAGGCGTCAGTTCTGGTGGTATGAAGCCACGGCGCGCGATACAAATTGCATGAACGTCATCCGTTGCGGAATAGACGCCGTCGTGCTGCCCATCATTACCGCCACCGCGTAACGTGTGCCATCTGGCGCGGTCATAATCCCGATATCATTATATCCCGTGGAAACCGGCGGCAAAATCTGTCCGGTTCCGGTTTTGTGCAAAAAGCTCCAACCCGCAGGAACGCCCGCCTTTAACCGGTTGGGTCCACTTGACGTCCGCGACATGATATCCAGCATGATGCGCGTTGACGACGCCGACAACAGCTCGCCCTTGGCAAGCTTTGCCAAGGCGCGGACAATAGCTTGCGGACTTGCTCCATCGATTGGGTCGTTCAGATAGCGGTCAAGCGCGGCCTGACGAGTCGCCAACGGCACAGCATCGCGCGCAGCATAAAAGCGCCGACCAATTGCATATTCCTGTCTCCAGTCGAGGCCGGCAATGCCGCTTTGCAGCGCGCGTTCGCCCGGACCAAAGCGGATTGCTCCCAAATTTTTACGGGCGATGAAACTGGCGACCGCTTGCGGGCCGCCCACGGTGCGCAGCAACGAGTCATTGGCGGTATTGTCACTCGCGCGAATGGACGTCTCCAGCAGATTGAGAACCGAAACCTCAATGCTGCCATTGGCGATCACCTGATCACGGATTGGTTGATGAAAAACCGCCAGATCATCCCGTGTGATCCGCACTTTCTGATCGAGGCGAAGTTTCCCTTGATCGACCATGTCCAACACGGTGAGCGCAACCCAGGTTTTGGATACGCTTTGTTGGGGAAACAATTCATCCATCCTGCGGCCTAAAACCCATTCGCCGCCATCCACGCGCATAATGGCAACACCAGTCCGCCCCGGGAACAAACGCCATTGATCTTGAATCAGATTTTCCAGACCAGCAGGGGCGCGTGTAATTGCGGGGCGTCCAGGCGCGACAACCGCTGGCAATGGGCGACTTGGTGCTGGGGCTTGTGTTGTCGGCAAAGCAGGTCCCCGACGCACTGGCGCAGATACGCACCCCGATAAAATGGACAACAGCGCCAAAGAAGCAAGGCCTGTTTGGCCAGCTTTATGAACGCGCTTGGTGGTCTTCGAAAACATTTGAGCCATACAGCTGCAATAGAGACCTCGCGGTCGTTCTGTCACCGACAAAGGGTATTTTTGCGACCAATGATTCGATGGCGTCGACGAGAAGAGCCCCGATCAACAGGCGGCATCGCTCGGCAAGTCCCTCGTGCGGGGGAATCTTGGGTATCCTGTTTAAATAGGCTCAGCCACGACCCCGATAAGGGGCAACGCCCTGATCAGGGAGCCACAAGCCCTTTGGCGGCTCCCCCGATTGCCAAAACACATCGATAGGAATTCCGCCGCGCGGATACCAATAACCGCCGATACGCAGCCAATGCGGCTTCATCTCGTCGAACAGCCGCTGCCCAATGCCAACCGTGCAATCTTCGTGGAAGGCGGCGTGATTGCGGAACGAACCCAAGAAAAGCTTCAGCGACTTTGATTCAACAATGCTTTTGTCTGGCGCATAATCGATGACCAGATGCGCAAAATCGGGTTGCGCCGTGACCGGGCATAAAGACGTGAACTCCGGCACGGCAAAGCGGGCGAGATACAGCGTATCGGGGCGCGGATTGGGGACATAATCCAGCTCAGCCTCTTCAGGCGTTTGGGGAAGTGCGCTTTGCGCACCCAGATACATCGGCTTTAGTTCGTCAGTCATAGCTGCGCATTTAGCGGTTTCACCACGGGAAGCAAACGGGTCATGCCGGTTGGGCGAGATATTCACTTCGCGTGCACGCAAAAAACGCATTGAGATTGGGCAACGCGCGCCGGTTTCCTGAAAACCTGTATCGTGCGCCGGACATGGCCGCACTAACGCTCCGATCATGACGACACTGATTCCGGTACTCGGCGACCAACTAAGCCATGCGCTTTCGTCATTGGTGGGGCAGGACAAAGAGACGTGCGTCATTTTGATGGCCGAACTCGATGAAGAAACCGCCTATGTGCCGCACCACAAATCCAAAATAGCGTTCATATTATCGGCCATGCGCCACCATGCCGAAGACCTGCGTTCAGCCGGATGGACCGTCGACTATGTGAAGCTGACCGATCCTGAAAACAGCGGCAGTTTTACCGGCGAACTCGCCCGCGCGATGGAACGCCATAGCGCATCCGCCATTTGTGTCACCGAAGCTTGCGAGTGGCGGGTGAAGGCCATGCTGGATAGCTGGGCCGACCGCTTTGATGTTCCGGTAGAGATACGCGCCGACGACCGTTTCTTGTGTGATCATGCCGAATTCGAAAGCTGGGCCAAGGATCGCAAGCAGCTGCGCATGGAATATTTCTATCGCGACATGCGGCGTAAATCAAAGCTGCTGATGGATGGCGATGCACCCGTCGGCGGGCAGTGGAATTTTGACGCCGAAAACCGGAAACCGGCCAAGCGCGATCTCGCAATGCCGCAACCACTGCATTTCGCGCCGGATGATATCACGCAGGATGTGATTGAAATGGTCGAGAAAAAATTCGCGACCAATATGGGCCAGACCGCGAAATTCGGTTTTGCGGTCACGCGCGCCGACGCGCTGAAACAGCAAGCACATTTCCTGAAGCATGCTTTGCCGTCCTTTGGGGATTATCAGGACGCAATGCTCACCGGCGAGCCATTTTTATGGCATTCGATTTTGTCGCCCTACATCAATACCGGGTTGCTTGATCCGCTGGAATTGTGCCGTGCGGTCGAAGCGCAATATCAGGCCGGCAAAGTGCCCATCAACGCTGCCGAAGGCTTCATTCGTCAGGTCATTGGTTGGCGCGAATATGTGCGCGGCATTTATTGGCATGCTGGTCCGCAATATGTGGAAAGCAATGCGCTTGGCGCGGAACGGCCGCTGCCGGAATTTTATTGGACCGGAAAAACCGACATGCACTGCCTGTCGCAAACCGTCGATCAGACAATCGCATATTCCTATGCCCATCATATCCAGCGGCTGATGATTACCGGCAATTTCGCGCTGCTGGCGGGCATCAACCCGGTCGACGTGCATAGATGGTATCTCGCCGTTTATGCCGACGCGTATGAATGGGTCGAATTGCCGAACAGCTTGGGCATGAGCCAGTTTGCAGATGGCGGCATGCTCGCGTCAAAACCCTATGCAGCCAGCGGCGCCTATATCAACCGCATGTCGGATTATTGCTCCAGCTGTCGTTATGATGTGAAACAAAAAACGGGGCCCAAGGCATGTCCGTTCAACGCGCTCTATTGGGAATTTATTGCGCGCAACGAACATAGACTGCGCAAGAACCCACGCATGGCGATGCCGTATAAAAACTGGGACCGGATGGCGGAAACCGATAAAGTTGCGCTGCGTCGTCAGGCACAGAAATTTCTCGAAACGCTTGGCTAGTTTGGAAAAGCGGCTTATCTTGCACCGCACAAGAATCAAAAAGTAGCGGGCAAGGACAAAACATGGAATTGTTAGTAAGTACCGAATGGTTGGCGAACGAGATC
>JBILOZ010000003.1:0-44319 GCA_044374245.1 Sphingorhabdus sp.
TTCTATGACCACTTCAGGATCAGAGAGGCTGTTCGACAATATGGTTTTCAAGCGGCCCAGCATGCAGTTCCGATATAGCCCGACCTTTGACCGACATGCCAGCGTCATGAATCGTCTGGCGGCTTCCGCTCACCAGATAATGCCATTCAGGAAGTGGTTTGCCCGCCGCGCGCAGGACATAGGCGCAGGTGGAGGGTAGCCAGACATAGTCATCAATCTTGTCCGCGGTCAGCCGAAGACATTCGGGCACAATCGCCCGACGTCCGCGATAGTCGGCACATTGGCATGTCTGTAGATCCAGCAATTTGCAGGCGACATTGGTGGGGTAGATGCGGCCGGTATCTTCGTCTTCCACCTTGTTGAGACAGCATTTGCCGCAGCCATCGCACAATGCCTCCCATTGTGCGCGGTCGAGGCTCTCTATCGGAGCTTCCCAAAAAGGCGCTTCGTTCAAATCAGCGCACCCATTTTGCCAATTCCGCCTCAACCAAATTAGGCGCGCCTTCATTGATGTCGGTATTGGGTACGTCAGCGGGCATAAGCGCCAAAGGCTTGCCATCGGGCCCCATCAAATAGGGTGTCTGGCTATGGCTCATCAGGTAGCTTTCGGGTGAGGACCCTTCGACACGGCTGGAGTAAATCGCAAATTTCTTTGCTGCGTCCGCAATGTCGGTCTCCGTTCCGGTGAGGCCAATCGCGCGCGGATGAAATGCGCTGACGAATTGTTTCAGCACCTCTGGCGTGTCGCGCAGGGGATCAACGGTGATGAAAATCGGCTGAATCTTTGCGCCAAGCTCAGGGTGGCTTTTCTCATAGGCCTTTAACCCTGCCATCAGATTCTGCATGTCGGGCGTGCAGATATCGGGGCAGTTGGTATATCCGAAATAGACGATGCGATATGCGCCGTCGAATTCCTTGAAGGTCCGTTTTTTGCCATCTTGATCGGTCAGCGCAAAGTCACCGCCAATGGTAGCGCCGGCCAGCGGCGCTTCGCTCAACGGCGGCTGTGCAGGGGGTGAATCGCATGCTGACAGCAAAAGCGCGGCGGAGAGCGTGAAAATCAGTTTTTTGTTCATAGCGGGGCCAGACATGGTCTGCTAAAGACCAGTTATCAAGTATGTTGGATATTTAAATGGGGCATCGTCAGTTGAAAAAGCCGTTTTTTCTCGCCTTGGCCGCAGGGCTGATCTTGCCGGTAGGCGCTGGCGTTGTTGCGCCTGCTGCACAAGCGCAGTTTTCCGACAGCTATAATTTTCTAAAATCCGTGCGCGATCGTAAGGGCGAGGAAGCGGAAAAGTTTCTTTCAGAGCCCGGCACGGTGATTATCAACACGCGCGACAATTCAACCGGTGAAACCGCGCTGCATATCGTCATTCAACGTCGTGACGCGTCCTGGCTTGGGTATCTTTTGCAAAAAGGTGCGAACCCCAATTTGGCCGACAAAAAGGGCACGACGCCTTTGATGCTCGCCACGCAATTGGGCTTCATCGATGGCATTGATTGGCTTTCGCGTAAAAAGGCACAGATTGACCAGACCAATCGCGCTGGAGAAACGGCGCTGATTCTGGCGGTGCAGCTGCGCAATGCAGAAGCGGTACGCGTGCTTTTGAAGGCCGGTGCAAATCCCGACAAGAAGGATAGCCGGGCGGGATATTCTGCGCGCGATTATGCGCTTCAGGACGGACGCGCGAACGCCATTGTTGCGATCATCGAAAATAACGGCAAAACCGATGCGGCAAAGAAACCCGCCGAGCTGGACTTTTCGGGCATATCTGAACCGAAATAAGGTCCGTCTGCGCGCTATGCGCTGGACGGATTATCCGGGGATAAACTTCATCGCGACGCCATTCATGCAATAGCGTTTGCCGGTTGGCTTTGGACCATCGTTAAATACATGGCCAATATGCCCGCCGCAGCGCGCGCAATGCACTTCGGTGCGTGGCACGCCGATTTTATAGTCGGTTTTGGTGCCTATGCCGCTGGCCAGTGGCGCATAGAAACTTGGCCAGCCCGTTCCGCTTTCAAACTTGGTAGCCGACGCAAACAGCCGCTGGTTACAGCCGGCGCAGACAAATGTGCCCTTGCGCTTTTCGCCGTTGAGTGGGCTTGTATAAGGCCGTTCGGTATCTTCGCGGCGCAACACGCGGTAGGCAGCAGGCGACAAGCGCTTTTTCCATTCGGCGTCGCTGTATGACACCGCATAGTGCGTTTTGGCGGTTGCGCTCTTGCCGCAGCCAAAGACCAGCACCGCGGCCCCTGCACTTGTGAGTGACAGAAATCTGCGTTTGCTCAGCTGCATGACATGTTCCTTTGGACGCTCCGGCTATGCATATACCGGAAACGCCCAAAAGGCTTCATATCAATAGCGCGACAGTTCCACATCCATCTTGCGATAGCCATGGACGAAGCAGCCCGCCACGCGGTCGGGTTCACCCACAACATTTGGTCGCAGGCGGCGCACTGCCATTTCTTCAAGCAAGATGCGGATTTGCAATTCGGCCAATCGTGCGCCGACGCAACGGTGGATGCCATATCCAAATGCCAAATGGCGGCGCGCGTTTTCGCGATCGACAATCAGCTTGTCTGGGTTTTCGAACACCGTCTCATCACGGTTGGCCGATAGGTACCACATGCCAATCTTGTCACCAGCCTTGATGGGCGCGCCGAACAGGTCATGGTCCTGCAGGGCGGTGCGCCGCATATGCGCCAAAGGCGTCTGCCAACGAATGATTTCGCTGACGGCGTTGGTGATGAACTGGGGATTTTTCTCCAGCTTTTCGCGCTCGTCAGGGAAGCTGTTCAGTCCATAAGCGTAACCCGACATCGAATTGCGGGTCGTGTCATTTCCGCCCACGATGAGCAGAATGAGGTTACCCATATATTCAAACTGGCTCATGTCCTTCATCGGCGAATGGATCATGCGGCTGATAAGGTCGGGCGCTTCGCCGCGATTTTTGCGTTCTTCCCACAGATTCTGGAAATAGGCGCCCATTTCAAACATTTTGGCAAGTCGCGCCTGACGCGTCTCTTCGGAACGGAACAGCTCGACGTCGCCCGCCCAATCGGACCATTCGGTCAACTTGCGGCGGTCTTCCCATGGGAAATCGAACAATAGTGCCAACATCTGTGTGGTCAGTTCGATGGATACCAGGTCGACCCAGTCAAAGGTTTTGCCAACCGGAAGCGAGTCCAAAAGCTCGCCCGTGCGGCGCCGGATATCGCCCGACATGCGGTCCATTTCACCCGGTGTAAAGGCCGGTGCGATGACACGGCGTTCTTCGGTGTGCTTGGGCCGGTCCATCGCAATGAACATCGGCATGACGATTCTTTGGTCTTCGGGGATTGGCTCGGCGAGCGCATCGTCGTCGATTAAGGTGATGCCACCATGTTCGAATGACGATGAATAAATGTCGGGCAGAGCTTCAACATGTTGAATGGCTTTGAGCGTCGTGACATTCCAATAGCTGCCGAAATCGGAACCCTCAATCTTGTTGATCGGCGCTTTTTCGCGCATCTCTTTAAAGATGGGGTGCCAGCGATCCTCGGTGTAAATATCGGGCTTTGTGACGTCCCAATGATGTGGTGCCTTGTTCATTTCCCAAGGCAGTGAATCGCTTTCGATTAGGGGGGCAGTTGCCATTGTTTTCGACTCCTCTCAGCACCGAAACTGCCACTACTGACAGAAATGTCAATCCAGTTTTGAACCGCAACCTATTAAAGGTGACGACGCATTCATCCCGGCATTTTGATGAAGCCGAACAACCGCCGCGCACCGTCATCCTTGGCGCGGCCAGCGCTTCCTGATTTCATGACGTTTTTCTTGAAAAGATACACGCCCAGTCGCAGCAACAATATCGCAAACAAGGCCTGGCCGATAATCGCGACGGCGTGATGCCACAAAGCTGGTTCAAGCGCAGCGCGTCCAATCATCGCAAAGGGCGAACTGAATGGGAAAATGGCAGCAAATTTCTCGATCGGTTCACCTGTTTTGGTCAGGGCATAAGAGGCGAAGAAGAAATTGATCAACTGCGCCATGGTCACAGGCATGGAAATGGTCTGCACCTCACGCACCGTGGCCGCCATTGCCCCAATCCCAAGGAAAAGCGCACCCAGCATCAAATAGGTCATGATGAAATAGGTGAAGCACAGGCCAATGAACATGGGCCAGCCAACCGCAGGCGTTGGGAAATTTGGCAAATCCGGTCCGATCGCGGCGAAACCAATCAGCCCAACGCTTGTCCAAACCAATATGCCCAGCAAGGCCATGCCGAGCATCGCAAACAATTTGCCCAAGAACACCGATTCCATCGGAATCGAGGCGGCGAGAATTTCGATGATCTTGTTCGATTTCTCCTCCACCAGATTGGACAGCACCATGCCCGCCAGCAGAATGGTCAGGAAGAAAATGAAAAACTGCCCACCCTGCGCAGTCACGGTGCGCAGCTTTTTGTCGTTGTTGGCCGACTCGACAACAATATTGGGTGTCGAACGCGGCGGCGTCATCGTACCGCCGCTTTGCGCATAGCCTGCCAACAGTTCAATATCGGCGCGTTCGCGTTTGATGGCGTTGGATGTGCCGGTTATCACGGGTTTGGCCAGCGTGCCGGTGACGACAACGCTTAGATTATCGGTCTTTTTCGCAAGATAGCTTTGCGGCGCTTTTTGATCCGCAGCAGGATCGCCCACGACGACCATGCGGGCGAAATAGCTGTCCCCCAATGTCTTCGAAAGCGACTCGCGGGCAGACAGGATTTTTGCGGCCTCCTCTTTGGCCAATGCAATGCCGACAACGGGTTGCGACACGTCTTTGGCGATTTTCTCACCCAAATTACCCGCCGCAAATCCGACAAGCAGAGGGAAGAAAGGACCAAGCAAGAAGAAGATAAAGGCTTTCGAATAGATGATCGCCGTAAAATCCCGGCGGGCAATGACGAAAGCGGCGCGGATAATTTCCTTCATTTCGCTTCTCCCACATGCGCGTCATCCATTTCCGCGGCGACAGCTCCACCAGCGATGGCCACGAATGCATCGTGCAGCCCCGGCCTTTCAATCGACAGCGATTTGACGCCAGCCTTGCCCTCGACCAGCGCCGTCAGCAGCGGCTCCACCCCGGTTTCGGGCAAGGTGAAATGCCACCAATGCCCTTCTGCTTTGGTTTCAGGGGGCAGTGCCGATCGCCATGGCCCGTCTAACGTTTCGGTTTCGAGATACACCTGCGGGCGCAAGCGGTCACGCGCTTCGGATACCAACCCGTCGAAACTGATTTTGCCCTTGGCGATAATGGCGATGCGTTCGCACAAACGTTCGGCATGCGCGATGACATGGGTGGAGAAAATCACCGTCACACCTTTGGCGGCTTGCGCGTGGATCATTTTTTCAAGCTTGGCTTGATTGAGCGCATCCAGCCCCGAAAAAGGTTCATCGAGTACGATCAGCTTTGGGTCGTGAACGATTGTGCCCATCAGTTGCACCGTCTGGGCCATCCCTTTGGAAAGCTGCCTGATCTGGCGGTCGGCGGCATATCCAAGGCCCGCTTCTTCGAGCAAGGCCCGCCCTTTTTCCGCACCCTCTTTCAACGATAGCCCGCGCAGCGCGCCCATGAATGCAATCGTGTCGACCGCGCGCATTGATTGATACAGGCCGCGTTCTTCGGGCAAATATCCGACATTGCGGGACTGCGTTATCGGCCGGTCCGAACCCAGCAGGCTGCGGGTTCCGGCATCCGGATCAATGATGCCAAGCAAAGTGCGCAACATGGTCGTCTTGCCAGCGCCATTCGGACCCAAAATGCCAAAAATGCTGCCCTCCGGAATGTTCAGGTCGACCCCATCGACGGCACGAAAGCCATCGAATTGCTTTACGAGTCCCTTTGCCTCTATTGCGTACATATGAAATTGCCCCGGAGAGATGGTCGGTGCTGAATAAGGTTGGCGCGTGAAAAGAAACAACACAAATATAGTTAACGAATTGCAGGCCAAGGCGCAGAGTGAGGGTTTTGTCGCCTTTGGGATTGCGCCGGGTCACCTTGCACCACGCGCGGGGTTGCGACTGCGCCAATGGATCGATGAAGGCCGCCATGGCGACATGTTGTGGATGGAAAGCCGCGTCGATGAGCGCGCCAATCCCGATATTTTATGGCCCGAAGTGAAATCAGTGATCATGCTGGGGATGAGCTATGCACCGCCACATGATCCAATGGCGCTTGCCGGCGATGACACAAAGGCGCGGATATCGGTCTATGCGCAAGGGCGCGACTATCATGATGTCGTAAAAGGCGCGCTCAAGCGGCTCGCCAGCTGGCTGGCTCATTCTGCGGAGGTCGGCGTCAAAGTGTTCGTCGACACCGCGCCCGTTATGGAAAAGGCGCTGGCGGAGGTCGCGGGACTTGGCTGGCAAGGCAAGCACAGCAACATCGTCAGCAAAGAACATGGCAGCTGGCTGTTCCTTGGGGCGATTTATACGACTGTAGAGCTCGCGCCTTCGGTTCCCGCGACCGACACATGCGGCTCGTGCCGGGCGTGTCAGGACATCTGCCCCACCAATGCCTTCCCTGCGCCATATCAGCTCGATGCCCGCCGATGTATTTCCTATCTCACCATTGAGCATAAGGGCCCCATCGACCGCGAACTGCGTCCATTGATGGGCAATCACATTTACGGCTGCGATGATTGTCTGGCCGTATGCCCGTGGAACAAATTTGCCGAGACTGCCGCAGCACATAAGGCATTTTTGCCCCGCGAAGCGCTGGTCGCGCCGCGCATTGCGGACCTTTTGACTTTGGACGATACGCAGTTTCGCCAGCTGTTTTCCGGCTCGCCCGTGAAGCGTATTGGCCGCGACCGCTTTGTGCGCAATGTGTTGATTGCGGCTGGCAATGGCCGTGACCTCGGCGTGCTACCTTTGGTCGAGATGCTCATGGATGACACGTCTCCGATCGTCCGTGGTGCCGCGATCTGGGCGATGTCGCGGCTGTCGCCCGAGATATTTGCGCGTGAAAAGCAGGTGCGCTTTGCCGACGAACTGGACCCGTCGGTTCGTGCCGAATGGACGCTGAGTTAGGTCCGGACCCTAGTCAGCGGCGTTGCAAGGCATCGATGCAGGATGCGCGGTCCACCGCAGCGCCATCACTGCGCCGCGCGTCGACATAGGTAACGACCTCGGTCCGGCCCTTGCCGTCGGGATAGAGAAACATATCGAGGACGCAGGCTTTGCCAACAAATTGCAGCTTGCGGCCATGAACCTCAACCACATCAAGCCGCGGTTCGCCAAAAAGGCGTTTCAGCGTGCTAACATCCTTGCCCATGACTGCGTCTAGGCCTTTTGGTCCCATGGCAGGGCGAACGGGAATGGGTGGCGCAGTGCGCTGTACGGGTGCTGGCTGGCGGGTTTGCGCGTGTGCAGGCGGCGCAGATACAAAGCCTGCCAAAATCAAAGCGATCGCGCATGCGTTTATGGCGTGTTTCATATGGCTCTGCTTTCGGAATGGACCAGGTGCACAGCCATTGCGGTAGCAAGCACGGGTACCAGCAAGTTGAAAAACGGGATCAGCATGCCAACAGTGCCAATGAAGCCAAGCAAGAGGCGCGGCAGTTTCTGGATGCTGCCTTGAGATGCGCCATGGCGGGCAATCAGCATATCTTCCAAATCCTTGCCCAAAAGGAGCGCGTTGATGAGCATGAAAGCGATCGCAGTGCCAACGCCCGTCACTAGCAAAAGGATATAGAGCGGCAAGGCGAGGAGGTTGTACCCAACTACGCGCGCGCTTGATCGCACCGCCATATGCACGCCAGCGCCCACGCCCGGACGCTTTCCAAACGCAGCTTTCTGGGGATAGTAACGGTCTTCAACCGCATCGATAATATCGTCGGCAAAGATCCATGTGATTGCGACGGCGACCACCCGGAAAAGCAGAAACGCCGAAATCGGGATGAGGGCCAGCGACAGGAAGGCCGACAGATATGCGCCGTTTTGAATGTTGAGCCATGCAAAAAGCCAGTCGAGCGCAAACCACAAGCCGACGCCCAATAAAAGGAAGCTGGCAAAGGTGCACAGCACCACTTTGATGAGCAGCATTGCCACGCGCCTGTCCGAAAGGCTTTGGAACGAAAGCTGGAGCGCTTGTATCATGTCGCGCTTCTAAAGCGCTTGCCCGAAATGTCCAACCCCAGTAGGGCGCGGCGAGCTTACATATAGGAAAATTCATGACCGAAAGCCGCTTCGACGTCCTCGCCATTGGCAATGCAATTGTTGATATCATTGCCAACACCGACGATGCTTTTATCGACAGCGAAGGCCTGACCAAAGGCAGCATGCAGCTGATTGATGAGGAACGTGCACAGGCATTATATGCGCACATGGGTCCCGCCCGTGAAATCAGCGGTGGCTCTGCCGCAAATACCTTGGCGGGTCTTGCGCGGCTTGGACATAAAACAGCATTTATCGGGCAGGTCGCAAATGATCAGCTTGGCCAAGTGTTCGCACATGACATTCGTGCGGGCGGTATCCATTTCGACATTCCGGCACGTGATGGCGCGCCTTCGACCGCACGTTGCTACATTCTCGTCACACCAGATGCGCAGCGGACGATGAACACATTTTTGGGCGCGTCGCAATATCTGCCTGCTACGCTCATCGACAAGTCGCTGATTGAAAGCGCGGCGATATTGTATCTCGAAGGCTATTTGTGGGATCCTGAGGAGCCACGTGCCGCGATGCGTACCGCCATCGATGTCGCGCGTGCCGCGGGTCGCAAGGTTGCGCTGACATTGTCCGACGCATTCGTCATTTCGCGCCATGGACCAGACTTTTTGGCTGAAATGGAAGCCGGTCGCATCGACATATTGTTTGCGAACGAAGTCGAAATTTGTGCGCTCAACAACAGCGATGATTTCGAAGCATCGGTCGCGGCCATCGCGGCGAAGGTTCCATTGTTGGTCTGCACACGCGGCGAACATGGCGCAATTGCCATCGAAAACGGCGTGCGTACCGAAGTCGGCGCAGAACCTGTTGCCCAATTGGTCGACACAACGGGTGCGGGTGACTTGTTTGCATCAGGTGTGTTTGCCGGGATAGCGCAGGGCCGCCCGATGGCTGAATGCCTTGTCATGGGCGCAGTTTGCGCTGCCGAGATTATTTCGCATTATGGCGCGCGGCCAGAAGCGGATATCGCAGCGCTTGTTGCCAAGCGTCTGGCTTAATCCTTTTTCTTGCGGAACAGCACCCGGTCTTCCGGGCCAAAGCCCCAGCGCCAGATAATCCAGCCATAAAGGCTAAGGACTGCAGGCACGCCGATCGCCAGTTCCACCCATTCCAGACGGGCAGGGACGCTGACGATAGCCATGCCCAGCAATGCTGCCGCGGCGACTGCAACCAGCAAGGCCCAACGCCACACGCGGATGGGCTGTCCCAATAACCGTGACAGCAATCGCGATTTGATGAGCGAGCCGATACCAAGCGATATCATCAGCCCGCAGGCAACGGCTGCCGCCTGATACAGGCCGACATATTCGGGCTTAACGGGAATATCATCGACCAGCATGATAAGGCCCACGCTCACCAAAGTTTGCACGGCCAACATCCCGATTGAAATCAGCAGGTTCCGGTGGCGGGCCATATATACCAACGCGGATTCACTGACGACCGCCGTGGCCGCCGCCACTTCCGCCGCTAGCAAAAAGGCAAGCGCCGCTGCTCCGCCGACAAATTCGGGACCCATCAATCCCATGACCGCTTCACCGGGGATACCAAGCGCCAGTGCAATCCCTGCCTGCGCTGCGATAATCCAGAAACCGACCTGGCCAACCTGTTTGGCGATTTCGGTATAATTGCGGGTCTGTAAATTGCGCGTGATGACGGGGCCTAATATAGGGTCAAAGCTGGTTTTAAGCTTTTGTGGAAGGCTCGCCACCTGTTGGGCGACATAATAGATACCGACCACTGCGGGCGATGCAAACAGGCCCAATATGGCAAGGTCCAGCCGCCGGCTGCCCCATTCTGCGGCGTCCGCTGCGGCCAATGGCAAGTTGCGTTGGGCAATCACCAAAGAACGCTTCACACTTGGCCGCCATCCCCACGCAAAGCCATAGCTGCGCCACAAGGGCCACAGTGCAAACAACAATGCAGCGGCCAGCGAAGCGACATAAGACAGGATCAAGCCATCACGCGCGGAATAGAAATAGAGCGCGCCTGCCGCGATGCTGATTGTCCACGGTTCAACGATCGCACGTGCCCGCACGGTCGATGCAATGTCGAATTTATAGGCCAAGGCGGACAAAGCGATGTCCGTTGCGACAATGGCAAAAATGGCGAGCGGTAGAAACCGGTCGAGCCCGTTAATGCCGCTGTTTGGAAACATCAGTTCGGGCAGCATGATCAAAAATGCAGCGCCGAGCGCGGATGCCGCCATCGCCGCGAAAAGCGCATCTGCAATCATGTGGGCGTGCGGACGGTCATCCTTCGCAAGCAATTCCGCCAGCCCGCGGCGCAGGCCAAGTGAGGCAAGCTGCGCGGCAAATTCGATAATCAATATGGCATAGGCAAAGCGGCCAAGCGCTTCCGGACCATAAAGTCTGCCCGCGATGAACAAAAATGGGATACGGGCGGCCAACCGCAAAAGAAAGCCAAATACATTCGTCCGCCCGCCTTTTGCGAGTGCCTGAATGTCTTCTTCGTCGGTTCTGGCTGCAGTCAATGGATGGCCTTTTTTAGTACGCTAGCGGAATAGGTCCGCCGTTACCAGCTTTCGGACTTGAGCGGGCGTGCCAGCAATGCGGCCACGACGGCATCGACGGTCGCTGATCCCGAAAGCAATGCGCATACGGCGCTTACGATGGGCATTTCGACATTAAGCGCGGTTGCCGACTGTAATAGGACCGGCGCGGTATATGCGCCTTCGGCCACCGTCTTGCGGTCTGCCAGCAGGGTTTGAGATGATTGGCCTTGTCCAAGCCCGCGACCCAAGGAAAAGTTACGCGAATTTTCAGAGCTGCACGTCAGGACCAGATCGCCCAATCCGGACAAGCCCGCCAGCGTCTCCGATTTTGCACCACGCGCAAGGCCGTATCGCTGCATCTCGGCAAAGCCGCGCGCAATCAATGCCGCACGCGCGTTGAGGCCAAGACCTGCGCCGTCCACGACACCGCATGCAATTGCGAGCACGTTTTTAACAGCGCCGCCAATTTCCGCGCCGACAACATCATCAGACCAATAGGGACGGAAAGAAGGTGTGGCGATCCGGCGCATTAACTCGGAACCCAGCGTCTGATCGGCTGTCGCGAGCGTGACCGCTGTGGGCTTTCCAGCAGCAACCTCATGCGCAAATGTGGGGCCTGACAAAACGGCAATCGGATTGCCCGGGCGCGTTGTCGCGGCAACATCGGACACCAGCATTTGGGTATCGGCCTCAATGCCTTTTGCGCACAATATGAGAGGTGCCTTTGTATCCGGCAGCGCCGCCAGCGTGGCGCGCACATGCTGGGCCGGGGTCACGATGAGCAAATTTTCACAGGCGATCATGCGGGCGAGGTCAGCTGTCGCCTCAATTTTTGGCGACAATGATGTCCCCGGCAAAAACAGGCTGTTTTCGTGCTGGTTGTTTATGCTTTGCACGGCCTCTTCTTCGCGGGCCCAGATGAGGACGCGATCGTGGATTTGTGCCATCACGGCGGCCAGCGCGGTGCCCCATGCGCCGCCGCCAATGATACCAACCGGATATTGCATCTGGCTCATGCCTTTACGCCCGCACCGCGTGCGGGTGCTGCGTTGGGATCCAGCGGCCAGCGCGGCCGCGCGACAAAATCAAGGCCATCGGTCAGACCCATCGCAAATCTCTCCGCGCCAGCCCATGCGATCATCACGCCATTGTCAGTGCACAGCCACAATGGCGGTGCGACAAAACGCATGCCACGGCTTACGGCAAGCTGCTCGAGCATATTGCGGATGGGCACATTTGCCGCAACGCCGCCCGCGACAACCAGTGCAGCCGGTGCATCAATACGATCCAGCGTATAGCGTATCCGGTCGTACAGGCAGTCGATCACGGCTTGCTGAAAGGACGCGGCAATATCTTCGACTTTATACTGTCCAGTCTCGTGCGCGCGCAGCACGGCGCTTTTCAGGCCAGCAAAGGAAAAATGCGGTTCATCAGCGCCTTTTAATGGGCGGGGTAATGGCACGTTTTTCGCGTTGCCCAACGCTGCGGCACGTTCGACGGCTGGCCCACCGGGAAACCCCAGGCCCAAAATCTTCGCCGTTTTGTCGAACGCTTCGCCCACCGCATCGTCTATGGTGGTGGCCAGCCGGTTATAGTCGCCGACACCGTTCACCCGCAGCAACTGGCAATGGCCGCCGGACACCAGCAGAAGCAGATAGGGAAATGAAAGATCGGCATCGACCAGCCGCGGCGAAAGCGCATGGCCTTCAAGATGGTTGACGGCGATCAGCGGTTTTCCAGACGCCATGGCAAGCGCCTTTGCCGTCACAAGCCCAACCATGACACCGCCAATAAGGCCGGGGCCAGCCGTTGCGGCAATGGCATCAATATCATCTAACGTCATGCCTGCATCCGCGAGCGCGGTTTCCACCAAGGGGGTCATTAGCTCGGCATGCGCGCGCGCGGCGATTTCGGGAACGACGCCACCGAATGCGCGGTGATGATCCTCCTGGCCAGCCAAGGCATGGCTCAAAATCGTCCGGTCGGAACGCACAATTGCCGCTGCGGTTTCGTCGCAGCTGGATTCAAGACCAAGGATGATTGCCATTGCGCTTTCCCATAGGTGGACGTGGCGCTATGAACAAGTCGCATGACAATGATAACGTTTTCCTCCGACCGTCCGTTACGCATCGGAACACGCCGGTCTCCGCTCGCTTTGGCGCAGGCGGAGATGACGATGGCTGCCATCAAAGCGGCGCATAATCTGCCCGACGATGCCGTGGTCTTGGTCCCGATGCTCGCCACAGGTGACAAGATTCAGGACCGGCCGCTTGCGGAAATCGGCGGCAAGGCGCTGTGGACCAAAGAGCTGGAACGTGCGCTGATCGACGACCAGATTGATATTGCGGTGCATTCGATGAAAGATGTCGAAACGGTCCGGGCAGACATTTTTGACATCGCCGCTATGCTGCCGCGTGCGGACATGCGCGACCGATTGATTGGTGCAGCGTCGCTGGACGATCTGAAGCATGGTGCGCGGGTAGGAACATCCAGCCCACGCCGCGCGGCGCAGCTGCAACGTGCCCGTCCTGATGTGCGGGTTGTCCCCTTGCGCGGCAATGTCGCAACCCGTTTGGCGCATATTGAAAATGGTGATGCGGATGCGACACTTTTGGCTGCGGCCGGGTTGGACCGGTTGGGCATGGCCAATGTCGGCGCGCCATTACCGCTGAGCCAGTTTTTGCCGGCGGCATCGCAAGGCGCGGTGGGCATTGACCGGTTGACCAGCCGCAATGAACTCGTCCCGTTTTTGGCGGCGATTAACGATGTGGATACCTTTGTCGCCGTGAATGCCGAGCGTGCTTTGCTTGAAGCATTGGGCGGCAATTGCCATTCACCCATTGCCGCATTGGCGCAGGTCGAAGGTTCCCAGATTCGCTTGAAAGGTGAAGTTTTCACCGCGGATGGCCGGGAAATGCACGCGGGCGAAATCGTCTATGAAGCTTCAAGTGATGGCCCGGCACAATTGGCAGATCAATTGCTGGCAAATGCCAGCGATGAACTGCGGAGCATGTTCGCTTCGTGAAGGTGCTGATTATCCGGCCGCAACCCGGTGCGGATGCCACCGCCCGCCGATTTACAGCCGCAGGATATGCGCCAGTGCTTATGCCCCTGTTCGCCATTGAACATCTGCCACTGCAATCGGTGTCGGTTGACGGATATGATGCGATTTTGTTGACCAGCGGAAATGC
The DNA here is from genome assembly GCA_044374245.1 of Sphingorhabdus sp. GTDB lineage: Bacteria > Pseudomonadota > Alphaproteobacteria > Sphingomonadales > Sphingomonadaceae > Sphingorhabdus_B. The sequence continues at coordinate 13,903 of JBILOZ010000003.1, forward strand.
GGCGCGCGCCGCAACTGGGTTTTTGGAAAGCGCGCGCGACACCCCGATCTATGCGGTCGGCAGTGCGACCGCCAGCGCGTTGACCAATTTGTCTTTGCCGGTTGCTGCGACCGGATCCAATGGCGTGGAAGCGCTTGTCGGTGTTGCTGCCGCAGACGGCCACACAAAGCTCTTATGGCTTGCAGGCGAAGACCATAATGCTGTTCCGCAGATTGCTGGCGTCCATATCGATATCGCTATCGTGTACCGCAGCGCGGTACTGGAAACACCGGCGGACTTCGCCGCGCAGGTTGCAGTATGCGATGCGGTCATCCTGCACTCTTCACGCGCGGCGGCGCACTTTGCTGGTCTGTGCGATGCGGGCGGCCTATCGCGGAGCAAAATCACGCTCGCGACCTTTTCGAACGCTATCGCAGCAAGCGCTGGCGACGGCTGGGCACAGATAATTGTTGCGCCCTCACCAAATGACGCCGCGTTAATGGACGCAATAGGACAGCATTTTACAACGACACATTGCGCCCTGCCGCCGAATGCCGCTATTGAAGGAGCAACATGACCGATTTTCAAACAGCGACCGCGACATCACGCCGTGGATTTTCGTTCAAGCACATCATGCTGCTTATTTTGTGTGCCTTCGTTGGCGGCGCGATTGTCGCTTATGTGATCGCCGACAAATATGGTTTTCTCACACCATCTGATGCCCCCGTCGCGGTCGAGTCATCCACTGGGGCAGCGGGCAATGTGGCCACCACCGATGCTAGCGTTATCGCGCAGCCCGTCACCGACCAAATGGTTCCAACTTTCCCATCGCCCAATATGCTCTCGCCCGAAGTCGCGCGCGCGGATGGGCTGTTGCTCATTTATGCGGTGCGCCGCACGATTGATAAGGGTGCGCCGCTGGGCGCTCTTGCCGAACAGTTGCGCCTGCGTTTTGGCGCGACCCAGCCGCAATCTGTTGCTGCGGTGTTATCGGCTGGGCAAGCGCCGGTCACAATTGATGCCCTGAAAACCGAATTGCGCGGACTTGCGCCGGTGCTTTTGACGGGCAATCGAGACGACAGCACATGGGCGACCGTGAAGCGGGAATTGTCGGAACTGTTCGTGCTGCGCAAAGAAAACGGACCATCGCTCGCGCCAAATGAACGGCTGATCCGCGCCGAAGCGCTGGTCGATGCGGGCAAGCTCGATCTTGCTGTGACGGAAGTTGCGGCTTTGCCCGGCGCGTCCATTGCACAATCATGGATGGCGCGGGCCAAACGGTTCAGCGATGCGCGTAAAGCGCTCGACCGGCTGGAACAGGTCGCCATCCTGCAACCCGTCGCGGTTCCTGTGATCGTTGCGCCTCCGGTTCAGACCGGACCGTCGGACGTTCCCGTTCCCACGCCCTGAGTTCCCGTTTGAACCCAATGGCGGATGAAACGGCTTAATTGCCTTTCCGCCGTATCGGGACCGGAATGTTGCAAATGTCTGCACCGCCAGCAGGTATGTTAAAAAAGGCATCCCGCCGATTGGCGCGCGCGTCGGCATAGGCCGCAAAACTTTTGCTGTCTGTCGACAGATATTCGAACGCTGGCACGTCCTTCGCTGCGTTCCCAAGCCGCACCGACAGGATCGGCACGCGCTCTTCTTCCTTCTCATAGAAACCAAGCGCGCCGGTACCACGTGGTAGGCTCGACATATGCTCGATGCCTTCGATCACCCGTCCGACCAGCGCGATGTTACGGTCCAAGTGACGCGGCGCGTGACCGATGACAGTATAAAGCTCCGCGCCCGTGCCAGTATCGGGCGAGAGGTTCCGGCCAACGCCGACCATGCCGTAGCAATGGATTGGCCAATAGCTTTTGTGATCAGTGGCAAAAGTCCAACCTTGTTCGAAACCAACGCCAGCCGCGATAATATCTCTTGGTATCCAATCCTCAAGTTTCGCCGCTTCAGCCGCAGCTGCATTTGCGGGTTCCGAGAAGGGAAGCTCACGAACTGTAATCCAAGGCGCTTTCGATACATACGCACTCTCCGGCACCACAGCTAAACCCTCGGGCAAAGCCTTTTTCTCGGTCGCATCGCCCCATTGCACGACATAATTGTCCTGCACGCGGTTGATGCTGGTCCCATCCCACCAATGCGCGGCCGCCAGTTTGCGGATATTGCTGACCCAACCCTGGCTGAACGGCGCAGGTATCAATTGAATGACGACGCGGCGGGACTTGCCTTTCGAATCGGGGGCGAGGTCCATTACCAATATATCCGACGGCGCAATGGCAACCCAGTCCTCCGCTCTAGCAGCCGCCACAATCTCCGAAGGCGCGGGATAGGTTTTGGCCTCCTGCGCAGAGACGGGAAGAGCGGCGCAGATCGCGGCGCTGGCGAACAAGGGCAGATATCTTTTCATCAATAAGGTTATGGCAAATCACTGTGCCTTGCGAAAGCGGAAAGGAGCGGCTAGGGGCGTGCGTCCCTTAGGGGAATGCGGAGACGTGGCCGAGTGGTCGAAGGCGCACGCCTGGAAAGTGTGTATAGGGGTGACTCTATCGTGGGTTCGAATCCCACCGTCTCCGCCAGTATTTTTCGTAAAATATCTGAAAATATAGTGTTTCTGGGGAAAAGATATATCGACCCCACTTCTTGATGGGCACTTTAGCCCTCTTACTAAACATGGGCTGCGTCGATTTCGCGGCCACCCCAGGACTCCTCGGGGAGGCACTTTTCATATAAAGGGCGCCCTTCAAACATCGTCATTCTAACCGGGGCCGGCATATGAATGAACTTATAAGAGAAAAGCTGATGGGCTGGGGTTTAACGGCGGAACAAAAAACTCGCTTCATCAAGGAGATGGAAGAATGTGGAGCGCATGTGACTTTCTATAGTGAAGACATGCTTAGATATTTCACAAACATCGGCTTGGATGCTGAAGAAATGCCTGATGGTTCGCTGCGCCTTTACGAGCAGATCATAAAACCAACCCAGCCGGAGTGGGGCGTACCCGGCATTTATGCGCCTGCCGTTTTAGCTGCTGCTATCGAAGCACATGGGTTGGATTTTAAAACAGAGATGCTCGGTCGCGCAGCATCGACAACGGCCAACGCAGCATAAGCAGTGCTATTTTTTTATTTTCGCCGCAAATTCGCGCACGTTGGCAGCGAACGCTCCATGAAGCTCCTTTTCTGCCTCTTCGGTCATGTAAGTGGTTTCCGGAGGGAAGACCTTGAGGCCCGTGTCTCCATGGCCCTTATGCACCTTGCCAACGCGGCCTGCGTGCACCCCAGCTCGTGGCTTTACTTCACGAAAGTCCCTTAGAACAAAGCTGTTTGACAACGAACCACCCCTAAGAGGCTCTTTCATGTACTGATTTTTAGTGATCACCAATTCAAAGTAACAATTGACTGTTGAACCGGTTAGCCTTTGCTTAGAATTAAGAGATTTTTTAGGCAGAGGCTCTTCGAACACCACGTTCGACGACGGCAACTTTAACGCCCCAACAAGATCGAAGCTGGAAAGAGCTTTTACCTGCTGCGGTGGTGCAAGGGCTTCTTTCAGATACGCACCATCAGTGGCATCTTGCTTTTCAGTAGCGGCAGCATCGACAAGCGCACCTATTAGTCCAAAGCTACCTACGAGGGTCCGTGTGTCGGCGCCTGCTTCAAGCGTTGGAAAAACCCGCAGTTCGCACTTTTCTGCTGCTACGGGGGCCGCAACAGGTATATCAGAAGCAAATACCGGATTTGCTGCCGCGCCTAAGGCGACGGCAAGCGTCATGCGTTTTGCAAGCGCGTTCATTCGCTAAATCCTTGATAACGTATAGGGTTAGTAAGCTGCGATGGTTTCAGCAGCCACTGTGTAACCCGTAAGCTCACGTCCACGTGGAATGACGGCGCTCTTGCCCGTCACGAACAGCAGCGGGGCACTCAAGAAAATGGCGCCAACAGCCGCCAGCGTGTTGCCTTCGCCTTCTTGCCTAAACTTGCCAGTCACAGGAATTCGGCGACCGTTGAGGTCCACGTGGCGAAGTTCAACTTCCATTTTTCCGGACTTACCAAAAACACCTTTGCCCGTCCGCATCGTGACTTCACCGACCGCGGGTGTGCCACTTGGAATGACGATGGTTCCTTGAACACGAATGTCATAAGCGACGGTCAGCCGGAACATGTGTCCTGCATCAATCTTCCCACCCTTTGAAGTCAGGTCATCTGACATCCGCAAAACGATTTCGGTATTTCCAGGCAAAACCAACTGTGGTTTAGCGGTAGCCGCTTGATCCGATGGGCTTGGATTGTTCTGCTGCGCCAACGCCCCTGTGGTGGCCAACAACGCCGCAACCACTGTGATCAACTTCTTCATTTTATTTCCCCTCGAGGTGTAAAAAATTCTGACGCACATGACGTCAATAAATATCCGATAGGAACCATAGTTCCTTGTTTGCGCCTCGTCACAACGCGTCCCAGAAATTAGTTGTATCTCGATGTAAAATTATTTTGCGGATGTCAAATTTTTTAGCTCTATTTTTGACCGCCAATGTAAACCTAACTGCCCTGTCCGTCGTCAAAACGCTTAGCCCCGCGTCCGTGTCGATCCGGGTGCTAGCATCCATAGCTTAGCTTCATGCGGCGTTGATTAATTCGACACAGCTTATGGCGCGTTGGCCGCTGTGGCGGTCAAGTTGGATGACAATGTCGATCATGGACCGGGCGTACTCCATCGTTTCGAGGCGGCCAACACCAAGTCCGGCCTGCATACACATGAAGGCAATTTGTTCGAACGCGCCTTGGGGTGAATTGGCGTGCACCGTGCTGATGGAACCGGGATGACCGGTATTGATGGCCCGCAAAAACGTGACTGTTTCGCCGCCACGCAATTCGCCCACGATCAATCGGTCCGGCCGCATACGCAGCGACGCGCGCATAAGATCGTCCACCGTCACGCGTGCCTCACCTTGATCGCCGGCCACAGCGACCAAGCCAAGCGCATTGTCGCTGCTGAGCCGGATTTCAGGGGTGTCCTCAATGGCAATGACCCGCTCATGTTGCGGAATTTCCTTTAGCAGCGCGTTGAGCAAGGTTGTCTTACCGGACGACGTTCCGCCAGAAATGAGGATCGTTTTGCGCGCCGCAACGGCCGCACGGAAAAAGCCTAGATAATCTTGTTTCTGCAAAAGCGCCGCAAGCATGGGGCTATCATCCGCGACATTACGCACCGATGGAAGCGCGCTTTGTTCAAAATAGCTTTCCAGCGTCATGTCTTGCAGCCGGTGTTTGCGGATCGCGAGCGCAACATCACCGCGCGTTGCAGGCGGCAACACCATCTGCACGCGGGCACCGCCGGGCAATATGGCGGCGAGCAACGGACTTTCGCGGCTAACCCCTTGATGGTTGATGCGCGCGATCTGGTGGGCAAGGCGTTCCAGCAACTGGCTATCAATCTGTGGTGCGTCGTGGCGCTCCATCTGCGCAAACCCAAGCCGCTCAACCCATATTTCATGCGGCCGGTTCACCAAAATCTCGGTCACATCATCGCAGGCCAGCCATTCGCCAAATGGCGCTAGATAGCTGTTGAGATATACATTTTCGGCATCGCCAGCCACGGGCGCCGCATGCCTCATTGCGCATCGCCGTCGGTACCCGAAAAATCGAGGTCGCGGGCGATGAAGATACGGATGGCTGTCCCTTGCGCAACTTTTACCGTCGGCGGGATGTTAATGTCCCGCTGCAAGGCAATTCCGGCAACGCTTTTGGCATCATCGGCCGTGCGGACGATGACATCATTGCCACCCTGCTGCAGAAGCCCAAGGCCGGATTGCACAACGGACAACAATATCGCCGAACCAAAGCGTTTCAGGAAGTGGCTATCCACTTTACCCCCTAAGCCCGCACGGCCAAGCGGGTCGGTGACGGGCGAGCCCAGCGACACGGTTACGCCATCGGGGCGGGTCAGCCGTGTCCAGACGATGAACGCGCGCGATTGCCCCGCGGCGAGGCCCGAGCGATATTGCCCGATCAGGCGGCTTCCACTGGGGATGAGCACCCGCCGGCCGTCAAAGCCCATGACGTCGCGGCTGACAACAGCACGCACATATCCGGGAAGATCGGAGTTTATCGCCGTTTCAAGGACGCCCGCGATAATGGCACCCTGCGGCACCGTATAGCTGCTGTTGGCGATACGCACTGCGCGGGCAGGCGCATTTTCGCCAGCTGCAACGCGGTCGGAAAATCTGTCTTCTGCGCTCAAGTCGTCATTTTTGGCGCCTGCCAGACCCGGCGTGGGCGGGACCATGGCGACGCCGCCTTTTGTGGTATCCACAACGATACCCGGCGCTTGAAAGCGGTTCGGTCCAATCGCTACAGGGCTAACGATGCCCAATGCTGCCCCATTTGGGTTATTCACGGGCGGCGGGACAAGCACTGGCGGCGGCAATTCCGGTGGGCCCGGACGCAACACCGGTTGCGGCACAAGACCGCCGGGCGGAACAACCGCAGGCGTCGAGACGGAGGCAGCCTGTGCAGCAACTTGGTCTGCTTCATTCCGGCTGTTGGCCAGGCTGCTAAAAGTTAAAATGGCCAGCAAGCCAATGCCCACTACGCCCAATTTCATTCCCGGGGATAGACCATTTGGCATGGCCACCGGCGACAAAATCCGTTGGTTCGCTTCTTCAAGCGTATCAGAATCGATGGCGGTGCGCGGGTCCCTATTGCCCGATTTAAATATGCTCACGGCTTGGCCTCCATCGATTTGCACCCAAAAAGCCCACATTTCTTCTTTGGCGCGCGTGGCTTGGGGGCATCTGCGCCGGGTGTCGGCACGGCATAGGCATCGTTAAAGATGATTGTGACTTCTTTGCCATGACGCAGCACAAATTGCGGCGCGATTTGTTCGACGACAGTGTACGGCCCGCGCACAGCGAAGTTGACGATGCTTTCGCCGGCATCGGGCGTGATGCTGAAAATGGCAGGCGCCGCCGATCCAGCGGCAAAGCGGAAATAGGTCGCTTTGCCATCGTCAAACACTTGCTCCGGCACATTGGCCGTTGCGCCGTCATAGCTATAGGCACGGTTCCACAATTCAGGCGGGGTTGAAATCAACGGCGGCGGCGTTGCCATATTGTCGTCTGCGGTGACTTTGGGTGGATACCGGAAACGCACAGCATAAATAATCTGGCTTTGCGGCACGCGCAGGCCGGATTTGGCCAGCAGTTCCAAATTGTACCGCCGCATATTTGTGATGATCGACAGATTGGTCGCAGGCGGCAATCCAACGGGTTTCAGGAACATGACGGTTCCTGCGCCATTGGGGGTCACCTGCCAACCAGAGGCGTCTCCAATGCCGACGGTTTCAATTTGTTCACCGGCCTCAAATTCCAGCATCATTTGATAGCCGGTATGGCCGGTCAGGCGAATGATGGCATCGGGGTTATAGTCAACATAGCGGATATTTGGCGCAATCTGCGCTGATGCTGCCATCGGCTGCATAACAGCGACGCCAATCGCCATGGTGATAAGGGTTAGCCAATGATAATGTCGGGTCATGCAACGTTCCTAATGGCTTTAATCGGCGCGCGGACCGCATTGACGGGGCCCCGCGAAATGCGCCGGTCGGAATAATTGTTCTTTTGTCCTGCTTGATTGGCATCCGCATATGCCGGCTGCGGCAACAATATCCTGAGCGGGTTGCCCGGGCCCATATTTGCGGTTGCTGCGGCGGAACGCTCAATAGCGCCGACCAGCGACTGCATGCGTTCATTATACACGACATTGCTTGACGGCATCGGGACATCAGCGGCTGGCGTGGAAACCAGATTATCAACTGCGCGATGTTGCCCAAAGGGCAAGGTCCAGCCGCTGACAATCGTGCGGCCAATGCGGAACAACTGCACCGCCACCGCCACCATGATGAGCACGATGACCAATATCGTCAAAGCCGCGCGCAATGAAAAATCACCCTGGCCCGCGGACACATACATTTGCGTCAATATGGGCTCAAGCGCCGCCAGTGCCCCTGCTGATGTAATCATCGTCATAATGGGCACCAACGCCATAATGATCGCCGCACGGCCCCAGCCGATCGCTAAACCGCGTGTAGAGGGAAATAAACCCAGCACGGCAAATACGGGACCAAGGAGTAACAACAGGCCCAGGATGATTTTCGCCACGACCAAGACACCTGCCGATGCCAGCACGAGGAACAGCGCGCTAAACAATAGCATATTGGGGCCAAGCGAGTCCTTTGGCGCGACAAAAGCGGTGACATTGTTTGCGGTCACAGGAAGCGCCCCGGGTGCAGGCGCCGCTGGGCTTGCCGGCAGCATCTGTTCCGGCCGCGCGTCAAATTCGGTCCAGGCGTCCGCAAGGTCGACCATGCGGCCCGACAGCATATCGACACGTTCGGTCATACCGCGCACATTGCCATCATTAGGGTTAATGGCGCGCACGATTTCGTGCGGCCCATCGGTCAGCACGTCATATACCAAAACCTGATATGTCGCCCAGTTGCTCGTCAGCGCAAGCACGGCGCCAATCATGATCATGCGCGGCATCATCTCGCCAACGCTGAGTGACGACTGTCCAAATATCAGCCGGTAACCGATGATCGCGACGTAAATCGTCAGCGCAATTGTTAAGGCGACACTAAACACGCTGCCTTCGCCAAGCAAATTGGCATAGCCCGCCTGCACGGTCGACTGGACGTAACAATCGACGGCGTTCACCATCTTTTCCGCGGACCCAGCCGCAGGGTTAAGGGCAACGCAATTTGCCATCAGCTTTGCGTGCCCGTCCTGCTTGCGGCGGGCCACGGGGTCAACGCCCCTTCTTGCGCTGCTTGCAATAACATCGGCAACCATTCGGACGGTGCATCACCATGAACGCTGCGAAGCTCGTCCAGTTTGCGCACGCTGGCTTCGCGGCCGGACAACACAGTGATCGCATCGGGCATATTGCCCATATCCAGACGCGCAACGACGCTGTTCCCGCCTTGCTTAATCAAGACGCAGCGTAAATGTTCGGGCAAGGAGCGCACGAGATCAAGCTCATGCGCGGTCAACCCAAAGCCACCGCAATAATCGGATGCTTGCGCCTTGGGATTGCTCATGAACAATTGTGTGGCGGATTGTTCAATGATGGTCGCGGCGATTTTGCTTTCAATCGCATCGCTTGCGCTTTGTGTGGCAAAACCAACGACACCATTGCGTTTGCGGATGGTCTTCATCCAATCCTTCAGCCGGTGCACAAAGATGTCATCATCCAGCGCCTTCCACCCTTCGTCGATGACAATCATCGAAGGGCTGCCGTCCAAACGTTCATCGACGCGGTGGAACAAATACATCATCGCGGGCGTGCGCAACGCTGGGTTATCGAGCAGCGCGGTCATGTCAAAGCCAGCGGTTCTTGTATCCAGGTTCAACTGGTCCGTCGGGTTATCGAACAACCACGCATGCTCCCCCGCACCATACCAAGGGGCAAGGCGCGATGCGAGATCGCCACGGATGGGGCGTGCGCCGCCAGCCAATAGCTCCACCAAATAGCGCAATTGGCGGTATTCGGCCGGTTGGTTGAAATTGGCATCAACCGCGTTTGAGATGATGGCGTTTTCATCGGCAGTAAGCTGCCCGCCCGCTGGCGTTAAAATCTGCGAGAGCCATTGCCGCAAAAATGCCTGATTTGTTGCATTTTCGGGCAGTTGAAGCGGGTTGAATCCGGTTGGCGTGCCGGGCCGCAAGACATCATAATGCCCGCCAATGGCGCGAATGAAAATCTCGGCCCCGCGATCTTTGTCAAAGAAAAACGTGCGGGGGTGGAATTTCTGCGCCTGGGCAATCAGGAAATTGAGCACCACCGTTTTACCGGAACCCGACGGCCCAATAAGCGTGAAATTGCCCAAATCACCGCTGTGCAAGTTAAAGAAATAGGGCGTGCTTGATGTGGTTTCGAGGACGGTGATGGGTTCACCCCATGGACCGCCGGCAGGCACGCCGATTGGAAAGCCATGGAGCGAAATGAGGCCGGACAAATTGGCGGTCGATACCAAAGCCTTGCGCGCAATAAAATCTGCGTTACCGGGAAACTGACCCCAAAAGGCACTTTCCAAATTGAGATCCTCACGCACGGCAACCGCGCCAATATCGGCAAGCGATGCTTGCACATCGGCAACGGCAGCATCCAACGCGGCCAAGGTCATCGCGCGGACATGCACCGTCAGATGGTGCTCACCATAAGCTGCAGCGCCGCCGGTGAGGTCATCCTTTGCTCCCAAAAGGCCTTGGCGCAGGGTGGTTGTCTCGTCCGATGCCGCGCGCAACCGGCGCAGCGCAAGCCCGATGCGTTCATCCGCAATCTGCCGGTCGATGAAAGCAAAGCTTTCCGTCATCGTCAGCTCATGCGGCAGACGCAGCAGATTATCGAGCATGCCCGGTGCCGTATATGCAGGATAATCCTTGATGGAAACGATAGCGCCAAAACGCGACGTGCTGGCGCTTGCGCCTTTCAATTCGAGGGCATCAAGGCCAAAGCTGATCCGCTTATAGGGCAGATACTGGCCAGCATCGCCGGTGGGTTCAAGCACGGGCTGCATTTCGCCATTATACAGCGCCGACAATATCTCCAGCGGTTCGGAACATGTGCCATTTGCGTCGTGATAGCGGCCAAGCAGGCGCGGGCCATAGCGGCTGAGGGCGGAGAGCAGATTGGTGCGCGCCGCATCCAATTCGCGCAGCTCCCGCGTTTGGTCAGCCAGCCGTTCGGCGCTGTTGCGTGTTCCATTGCCCCATTTGGTCAGGCGGTCAAAAAAACCAATTTTTCCCTGGGCTGGGCGACGAACCAGCATCAGCACCATGTCATTAATATAGAGCTTTTTGCCGCGCAGTTGCTGCTGCCACGCATCGTCAAGGTCGCGCATAAAGCCGTCGGGTTGCGCGCCTGATAATTCGGCGGTCACCTGACGACGAATGACGTGGCAGTATAACATCAGGTTGGAGTTCGCGATGCCGCGCATCACAACATCACGCACCGCCGCCATATGGTTTAGCGTTTCGCTATCGGCAGTTTCAAAGGCAATGCCATCGACCTGAATCATTTGGATCAGGTCGCCGCCGCGGGTCATAACCGTATGGTCATCCAAATGCCCGGCATAAGGCAGACGGTCCCCCGCGCATGGGTCCAAAGCTGCTGCTTTTTGGGCGGCCGTTTTCATGGATTAAGGCCGGTAACTGTTGCAGCGCCAAAGATCATGCGTGCGCGTGCGGCCGCAACGGCTTATTTTCGTAATCCAGAGATCGAAAATCCGGGGCTCCCGCAAACAGGCCATATAGCCAATCGCATGGATGACGGCGGCTGCCGGAATTGCCCAGAATGACCGTGTGATCAGGAAAATCTCGGTCGTGACGACAAGATTTATGACAAAATAGCTATATGTGACGCCCGCAAACATCTGCGGCTGTGTTAATGCGCGGAATATCGGTGTGCGGTTCAGTGGAGTCATGCCTTAACCGCCAACTGCAGCGACACGAATACCCGAGACAATCGCTGTGGCACCAAAGAGAATGAAGCAACCAATGATAACGGTCGCACCAAAGCGCCAGTTCATGCGTCCGGTCAGCATCATCAGCCCCACAACCGCAACGGCGATAACGGCAGCAGTCGTTGCGACATTGCCAAGTAGCGTGCCCTGTATCCAGCTAAGCGCGTTGACGATTGGCCCCGAACCCTGCGGATCGACATTCGTAACCTGCGCCATCGCATTTTTTGGAATAGCCAAAGCGAGCGCAGCACATGCAAAAAAGCGTTTGAATCTATATGTCATCATGAACCTCAATATCCTGCGCTATACGCCGATGTTGCCGACAAGCGTTGCATTATTTGGCGGACGTAATCTTGTGTTTCGCGGTATGGCGGGATGCCACCATATTTCATCACCGCCCCTGGTCCAGCATTATATGCCGCCAAAGCCAGCGGCACGTTATTGCCAAAGCGTTCAAGCTGCTGGCGCAGATAAGCGGTCCCGCCAACCACATTCTGTTCCACATCCTGCGGGTTGCGCACACCCAATTGCCGCGCAGTCCCAGGCATGAGTTGCATCACGCCCATTGCCCCCGCTGTGGAAAGGGCGCGGGGATTATATCGTGACTCTTGCCAAGCAACCGCGTCGACCAGATTGCGATCAACGCCGAAGCGTGTTGCCGCAACCTGAATATGCTGTCGCACGGCATCTTGTGATTGGGAAGAGTTGGGTGCGGAATCTGTTGTGGGACCATTTCGACGATCAACAGACCGTGACGCGTCCGCCCGCCATGCCGGCTGGGATATTTCGACGAGATTGCCATTTTGTTTGCGTTCGAAAACATTTGCGTGCGCGCCCGAACAAAATCCGGTGAGAGGAAGAACGGCAAAAATAGGGAGAGCGAAGCGCCTGATGACCATATACCGAGCCTAAATCACGCTTGTTACCATGCCGCTGACTAATCTCCTACCCCACCCATCGCAACAAAAAAATTCATTGTTGGGGCTGGGAAAAAGTATAAGATAGTCGGACTATTTGTTGGCGTTACATAATTGCACATGTGCGGCAACGATGGTGGGAACCATGGCCCGTCCACAAGTTGGAATTGGCCATATGGTTGGGGGATAGTGTGATGACGCAAGCTGAATGCGCGGCCCTGGACGGGGCAACACAAGCGGATAGCTTTCCAGATACATTCGCTGCGCCGCAGGGAATGGCCGAAGAAAAATCGTCCGCTGTTTTTGCAATCCCCGCCGCCTCATTGGCGCTTGCCGCATGTGGCGGTGAAGGAACGGACGGCAATCCAATAAGCTCTGTTTTGGCACCAACAGTGCAAGTCGCGAAGCCTGCGACAGATGGCGAAGCAGCCCGTTTCATTTTGAAGGCCAGTCTTGCGGCGACGGAACCGGAAATCGCGGACATTCGATCTGTGGGTTATGTGGCCTGGCTCGACAAACAGATGGATATTCCGATTAGCCAGACAGGCGTCGCCTGGCTGTCATCGCGCGGGTACGACCAAGTGACCGTCGACGAATTTTATTTCCGAGACACTTTAGCGGACAATATGGTTTGGAACCAGTTGATCACCAGCCCCGACCCCGTTCGCAAAAGATTTGCTTACGCGCTTTCCCAATTTTTTGTCGTTTCGACCAACGGTATCGAAATCGACTGGCGGTCCAATGCTATGGCCGCTTATTGGGATATTCTCAATCGCAATGCTTTCGGAAATTTTCGTCAGTTACTCGAAGATGTGACCCTCAACCCCGCAATGGGTGTTTACCTGAGCACGCTGGACAACCGGAAAGAAGATACCCGAACCGGCCGCGTGCCCGACGAAAATTATGCACGTGAAGTCATGCAGCTTTTCACCATTGGTTTGAATGAGCTGAATAATGACGGCACCAAAAAAACCGGCACTACCGGCCAGCCCATCGAAACATATACCAATGCCGATGTATCCAACCTCGCCCGTGTGTTTACCGGTTACAGTTATGACTTTGCGAATTTGGTCAGAACGCCCTCTGTCCGTTTTCCATCTCAAAAAATCGCACCCTTAGAATCCGTAATCAGGCCGATGACAAGCGATCCGACCAGATGGGAGTGGAAACAAACCGTTAGCCAACACTCAATGCTCGAAAAAACATTTCTGGGTACAACTATCCCGGCGAATACCGACGCATCAACATCCATGAAAATCGCCCTAGACACACTTTTCAACCACCCAAATGTCGGCCCATTCTTTTCAAAACAAATGATCCAGCGTTTGGTGACCAGTAACCCTAGCGCTGGTTATGTTGATCGTGTTGCCAAGATATTTAACAATAATGGTTCGGGCGTTCGTGGCGATCTGCGGGCGGTGTTTAAGGCGATTTTACTTGATGATGAAGCGACAAATGCGGCTGGATTAACGTCGCCGACCTTTGGCAAAGTTCGCGAGCCTGTGTTGCGCTTTACACAATGGGCCAGAAATTTCGGCGCCACATCGCAATCTGGTAATTGGACCATTAACAATACGTCCAACCCTGCCTTCAGCCTCGGCCAAAGTCCCTTGCGTGCGCCGTCTGTGTTTAATTTTTACCGCCCAGGTTACGTCCCACCGAACACCGCCATCGCAACCAATGCGCTGGTCGCACCTGAATTCCAAATCGTGAACGAAGTCAGTGTTGCAGGCTATATCAACTTCATGGCGTCCGCCATCGGATCAACCAACGGGGTCAATAACGACGTTAAAGCCGCTTACACTAATGAGCTAGCAATCGTTACCGACGCTTCGGCCTTACTTAACCGGCTGTCTTTATTATTGTCCGGAAACCAGCTCACGGACACCACCAAAGCAACTATCAAGGCGGCACTTGACGCGAAGTCTATAACGGACACCAGTTCGTTGGCAGACAAACAACGGCGGGTGTATCTTGCAGCACTACTCGTGTTTGCCTCCCCCGATTACCTGGTCCAGAAATAGGGAGCGTCTCGTGCACATTAGCAAAATGGAAGATATATCACGGCGCGCTTTCCTTCGCCGCTCTAAACAATTGGCGGTGGCCGGGACTGCTGGGTCATGGGCCATGGGTCTTGCGGGTATGGGGGAGGCAGCGGCTTTCAGCGCAGGCAATGATTACCGTGCGCTGGTCTGCGTGTTTCTAAACGGTGGCAACGACCATAATAGTACGTTGATCCCGTATGACTCGGCAAATTACGACCTGTACAGCGCTATTCGCGGCGGCGGCCCTGGACAAACCGCAGGCGGGATTACGTTAGCGCGTTCGTCCCTTGCGGCAACCGCCCTTACCCCCGCCAATGGTCAAGTGCTGACCAATAATGTGCAATATGCGCTCGCACCGCAAATGACCCGCATGAAGGCATTGTTTGATGCCGGTAAAATTGCGCCATTGCTGAATGTCGGGCCGCTTATTGCACCCTTAACTTTGGCCCAATATCAAAGCAGCAATTGGGTCGCAAACCCCCGGCCTGCGAAGCTGTTTTCGCATAATGACCAACAATCGACATGGCAGTCGTCCAAACCCGAAGGTGCCACCGACGGTTGGGGTGGCCGCATGGGCGATCTAGCCCTGTCCAGCAACACCAATTCACTATTCACCTGCATTTCGGCAACGGGCAATGCCGTTTTCTTGGCGGGAAAAGATGCGATTACCTATCAGATATCGCCAGGTGGCGCACCATCCATAAATGGTCTTAATGGCTCCCTATTTGGGTCTACAGCAGGCAGCAATGCGCTTCGAACATTGATGACGCAGTCGAGCAACAATGTCTTTGAAGCGGAGTATAATAGGGTATCGCGCCGATCCATCGATGCGGAAACAGTTATCAATGCGGCGCTACAGCAGATATCCCTTGCGACGTCATTCCGGCCAGTGTCCGGCACCAACAGTTTAGCGGACCAACTTCAAATAGTTGCGCGAATGATCGCGGCGCGCCAAGCGCTGGGCGTAAAGCGCCAAGTGTTTATGGTAAGCTTAGGCGGCTTCGACAATCACGACAATTTAATTGAAGCGCACGCAACGCTCATGAACCGTGTCGACTTCGCATTTGACGCCTTTTATCGTGCGACCGTGGAATTGGGTGTCGCTGACAAAGTGACGACATTCACGGCGTCTGATTTTGGCCGCACGCTGCAGTTCAATGGCGATGGATCTGACCATGGCTGGGGCGCACACCACTTCATCATGGGCGGCGCGGTGAACGGCGGCCGCTATTACGGGGTCGCACCACAAATCTCGGTTAAAAGCCCGGACCAAGTCGGCCTTGGCCGTTTGCTTCCAACGGTTTCCGTAGATCAATATGCTGCAACACTCGCCACGTGGTTCGGCGTCGCGCCGAGTGAACTACCCAGCATCTCGCCCAATATTGGTCGGTTCAACGGCGCTAATTTGGGCTTCATGCAATAACTGCCCCCGCCGCACTGGCGCTTATGCCGCGCCTTTACTTTGGCGGGGCAAACGGGGACAATGGCCTGCGGCGTGGCCCATTAAAGGTACCGAAAAGCAGGCCAACTGTCCCCGATCTTTAACGTGTGGCCCTATTTCGCCCGCGCGGTGATCCATTCATCGACGCGGCGTTCAAGGATGGACAAAGGTTGCGAACCAGACGCGATCAAAAGATCGTGGAAACCCTTGATGTCGAATTTCGTCCCAAGCGCGGCCTCCGCCTTTTTGCGCTCCGCCATGATCTTAAGCATGCCGATTTTGTAGCCAGTGGCTTGCCCTGGCAATGTGATATAGCGGCGTACTTCGGAACGTGACCGTTCAATCGGCTGCCGGCCCGTTCTGTTCATATAGGTCACGGCTTGGTCCTCGGTCCAACCCAGCGCGTGGATGCCCGTGTCGGTGACGAGACGCGCTGCACGGAACAGCTCTGCATCCAGCCGCATGAAATCAGCCGCAATGTCCGGAAACGCATTCATTTCCTTGCACAAGGCTTCGGCATATAGCGCCCAGCCTTCGCCAAATGCGACATAGCCAGTGACCGAACGGAACTTTGGCCCGCCTTGCTGCCGCACCTGAATGTCGCCCTGGGTGTTGTGGCCGGGAACAGCTTCATGACACATCAGCGTGTACAGCGCCGCCGGATCGGGGGTCATACCCACAAGATGCACATAGGTGCGGGCGGGCCGCTTACCATCGGGGCTTGGCGCAGACGCGTGCGCGGCACCGCCCGCCACTTCGCTGAACGCCGGTTCGCGCACCACTTCAATGCCGAAAGCTGGCGTCATGCCGAAATAGGCTGGCAACAGCGTGCGTGTTTTGGCGACAAAGGCATTTGCGGTGGCGAGATATTCGGCACGTGCGGCGTCGTCAAAAGGCTTTGGCGGATATAGCTTGGCGCGCCCGGCGTAAAAAGCGCTGCGGTCCTTGAATCCCGCCTTTTGCGCCAAGGCGTCTTGCTCCGCTTCAATGCGCGCCACTTCCTGAAGACCGATTTTGTGAATTTGGTCTGCGGTATAGTCCGTTGTCGTATTCAGCTTCAGTTCGTTGGCGTAATAGTCCGCACCGCCGGGAAGCGAAATGGCACCAACGCGGCCGCTTGGCGCAGCTGGCAAGCTTGCCTTGCCCCACGCGATCACCCGGCCATAAGCAGGCTTCAGGTCAAGAATAGCTGCACGCGCTTCGGCTAGCATAGCGTCCGCATCGCCGCGCGAGATTTTGCCCGCGGTGACCAATGCTTCCGTCTTGGCCTTTATATCCGCCCAAAGCGCCGAGTCTGGTCCGGTCGTAAATGGCGCGCCGCTGGTGAGCTTCTCGCTCCCGGAAATGACGGACTCGACCTGAAATTTGGGTGCGCGAATGCCAGCGCGTTCGCTCGCTTGCGTGCGCTCAATCGCCATGTCCAGCACCGCAGGCATGCCGCGCAGCCGGGCGATGTAACTCTTTAGGTCTGTAACATCTGCGACCCCATGGGTGTTGACCAAAAAGTCCGCCAGCTGGCTGTGCACCGAATATAGACGCGAGTAGAAAGGCGGGCGGTACATCCGGTTTGCTTCACTCATGACAGCGCGGTCAGCTTCCAATGCCCAGATGTCGAAATTCACCTGTGCTTCGGGCGACAGGTCGGCCCGGTTGAATGCGGCCTTCATGCGGGCGACGCTTGCCTGACGCCATTTGACCTGTTCGGCTGCCGCTTTGTCGCTGATATCATTCCAACGGTCACCGCCGTCTTTCAGGCCAAGGCGCGTTGCCACTTGGGGGTGTTGCTTGAGATATTCGCTGAATTCTGCATCCAGAAACGCGGTTAGCCGCGCATCTTCGCTGGCCATTCCGACGGACGTGGCCGGGGCTTGGGCATATACAAAGCTGGCTGGCAAAATCAGGTTGGCACAGACGGCTGCGACGCCCATTTTCAAAATGCTTTTCATAAACTCTCCATCTATTTGGCTTGGACCGTATGCCTGTGCGCCAGTCATGTGAAGCGATTTTAATGCGACGAACCTATGCCCGCGATTGGTCGGCGCAGATGAATTCACGTCACTGGCCGTTCGCCCAATGGCGCAATCGAAACCGCCAAGCTTTTGGCGGGAAACCCCGAACAGTATCGCGCCGCTGCTATCGGGCTGAAAATTTCAGGCCGATCCAAAATATCCGTGGTGTTCCAAGGTCGATAGACGTTCCCACTTTGCGGGTTACAACCTGTTCATTGAGGATATTCTCAACCCGGCCGGTCAATGCGATCCGCCGGGTGAGGGGGATTTGTGCAAAGCCGTCAAAGGTTAGCGCCGATGGCAAAATATTCGCCTCAAGATCATCTTCAAATTGTGCGCCGACATAACGGGCTGTTGCCGACAATATGGCGTCGGCGCGTGGCGTCCACCGCACGGTGGCATTTGCGGCATGGCGGGGGCTTTGTGCCGGGGTGAGACCATTGAGGCCGCTGGCGATGCCGGACGCGCGCACTTTGCTGTGGCTGAACGCGTAAGATGTGGCAATGCTGACCGCACCAAATTGCGCTTCGCCGCTGAGCTCGACGCCCTTGGCAATGACAGCGTCGACATTACCGCGCTGGCGCAGATTAGTGCCAATCGTGACGTTGGCGATGGCATCGTTGAGCCTGTTGTAGAATAATGTTGCGCCAAGCGTCACGCCGGTGGCTGGCCGGACGTCAAACCCAGCCTCAACACCGCGCAGCTTTTCCACGTCCAACGCCTCATTGGCGCGCGTTGCGACCGGGAAGACCGTGAACGGGCGGTAGAGTTCGTTCAGCGTTGGCAAACGAAAGCCGGTATAAGCCGCAGCACGGAGCGCGACGCCATCGGTCGGTGCATAGAGTGCGCCAACGCGTGCGCTGGACTGCCAACTTGCGCGATCGGCAAAGACATCATCGCGCACGACGGTTCCGTTGGTGGCGCGCTCTGCAAAAAAACCATTGTCGATCGTCCAACGGTCTGCGCGGATGCCGCCGGTGAGCGTCAAATCGCCAAGCGTCCAATCATTCTCTGCGAAAACACCAAATGTCGCGCTGTTGCCACCGGCGTTGCGGCGTGCGGTCACGAGGCCGGTGACGCCGCTGTAGACATCCTCAAACAGCTCGCCTTCGGATAGCCGCGCGTCTACGCCCATGCGCAATTGATGATCGCCGCCGACGGGTGGCCTGACCTCAATTTTACCGCCGACCCCAGTGGATGGCGTGTTTCTTTGGTCGAGCGTTTTGCGGAACGACGTGGCGCTGATGACGATGTTCGTAAAGTTGCGCGCCTGAATATAGGCCAGCGCGTCGACTTGCCAGCGCCCCTGCGACACGATGCGGATGCTCGCGTCCTGTCCTTCGGAGCTGCTGTCTGCGCCTGCAAATCTTAACGTCCGATGGTCCTGAAAAATCAGCCCACGCAACTGCAGTTCAACACCGTCCGCCAACGGCGCAACAGCGCGCAATCCGGTTGACCAGCTGTTATAGGCGGCGCGGACGTCGGTTGGCTGGCGTGTTGCGCTTGGCGCGGTGTAAAACCCGTCGCCGCGATCCCACCGACCCGATATGCTGACAAATCCGGCACCGAGATCAGTCGCGAGGCCAGCGGACAATTCGCTGGCGTTGCCGCTGCCGTAAAAGGCGGACAATGCCGCGTCGGGCAGATCAGTCCGGCCTGCGCTGTTCAGTTCGATGGTTCCTGCGACGGCCCCTGCACCAAAGGCACCATTGCCGCCGCCGCGCGTGACGCGAATGGAGGATAACCGTTCGGGGGTGATCGCGCTAAAGGGGATGTAACCAAAAAACGGGTCGGCCTGAGGCACGCCATCAAGCAGCACCAGCGTGCGGCTTGACGCATTGCCGCCAAGCGCGCGCAAGGTGGCCCCTTGCGCCGATGGATTGGCTGATCGGCTGTCGGAACGCCGGAACTGTTGAAAGCCAGCAACATCGGCGAGGATATTTTCAATCCGGCCGGACGCTTCGCTGCTTAGGCGCGCGCGGTCGATTTCCACCGAGCCATAAGCGGGATCACCCTTCGTCTGGTCGAGCCCTTTTCCAGTGACAATGATAATCGGTTCGGCGCTCTCCTGCGCATAAGCGGCAGGCGCACCGATGACGAACGCCAGTAGCGAGGTCCGAGCCAATAGCGTGATCATGCAGGTTCCCGAAAAAATGAAGGATAAGGATATTGCGGCGTTCTGAAGCCCATATATGCACCGTCAACAATTTTTGAACCATAATATACCGAGGTTGCATTAATGGTCCGACACGGGCATTGGCGGCGCACGGAATTAGGAGAAGAGCTATGCGTCAAATCGATCATTTCATTAGCGGTGGCACAGGCGCCAGCGCATCGCGTTTTGGCGACATAATGGATCCAAACAATGGCGGCGTTCAGGCCCGCGTTGCATTGGGCGATGCCGCTGTGTTGGAACGCGCGGTGCAGGCAGCATTGGCCGCGCAGCCTGCGTGGGCGACGACTAACCCGCAGCGCCGTGCGCGCGTGATGTTTGAATTCAAGCGTCTGGTTGAAGCCAATATGGACGATCTGGCGCATATGCTGTCGTCCGAACATGGCAAGGTCATTGCCGACAGTAAGGGCGACATTCAGCGCGGGTTGGAAGTCATCGAATTTTGCTGTGGCATCCCGCATGTTATGAAGGGCGAATATAGCCAAGGCGCTGGCCCCGGCATTGATGTATATTCGATGCGTCAGCCTATCGGCGTTGGTGCAGGTATTACCCCGTTCAACTTCCCCGGCATGATCCCCTTGTGGATGTGCGGCCCCGCGATTGCGACGGGCAATGCCTTCATCATCAAGCCAAGCGAGCGTGACCCAAGCGTTCCTGTGCGGTTGGCGGAACTGTTTATCGAAGCTGGATTGCCCGAAGGCATTTGCCAGGTTGTGCATGGCGACAAGGAAATGGTCGACGCCATTCTGGACCACCCCGCCATCGGCGCGGTCAGCTTTGTCGGCTCGTCCGATATTGCGCATTATGTCTACAACCGCGGCGTTGCCAATGGCAAGCGCGTGCAGGCCATGGGCGGCGCGAAGAACCATGGCATCGTCATGCCAGATGCGGACCTCGACCAAGTCGTCAATGATTTGGCGGGCGCGGCCTTTGGTTCAGCCGGTGAACGCTGCATGGCGCTTCCTGTCGTCGTGCCAGTTGGCGACGACACTGCAGAGCGTTTGAAGGCGAAGCTCATTCCGGCGATACAAGCACTACGCGTCGGTGTCTCAACCGATGCCGAAGCGCATTATGGTCCTGTTGTTACCGCACAGCATAAGGCAAAGGTCGAAGGCTGGATCCAGACCTGCGTTGACGAAGGGGGCGAGCTGATTGTCGATGGACGCGGGTTCAAGCTGCAGGGACATGAAGAAGGTTACTTCATTGGACCAACCTTGTTCGACCATGTCACCACTGACATGGAAAGCTATAAGGAAGAAATCTTCGGCCCAGTGCTGCAGATCGTCCGCGCGGCCAACTTTGAAGAGGCCTTGGCGCTTCCGTCGAAGCACCAATATGGCAATGGCGTCGCGATCTTCACACGCAATGGCCACGCCGCCCGTGAATTTGCCGCGCGCGTCAATGTCGGCATGGTCGGCATTAACGTGCCGATCCCCGTTCCCGTTGCTTATCACAGCTTTGGCGGTTGGAAACGCTCTGCCTTTGGCGACACCAACCAGCACGGTATGGAAGGCGTGAAGTTCTGGACCAAGGTCAAGACCATCACCCAGCGTTGGCCAGATGGATCGCCCGACGGTGGCAACGCGTTCGTCATTCCCACCATGGGGTAAATCACATGAAAATCGCATTTATCGGTCTGGGCAACATGGGCGGCGGCATGGCCGCCAACCTCGTTAAGGCAGGGCACAAGGTAAATGCGTTTGACCTATCGGCCGACGCATTGGCACGGGCGCAGGAAAATGGCTGCGCCACATTTACCTCCGTGCGCGACGCGGTCGATGGTGTTGATGCTGTCGTATCGATGCTGCCCAATGGCACTATCGTCGATAGCGTGTTTGAAAATGATGTATTGGGCCATGCCCCCACAGGCGCGATATTGCTCGATTGTTCGACGATTGACGTTGATACCGCGCGCAAGGTGACGGCGGATGCTGTCGCCGCTGGTTATGATATGGTTGATGCGCCGGTGTCGGGCGGCATTGCGGCCGCCAATGGGGGCACGTTGACCTTCATGGTGGGTGGCACCGATACCGCCTTTGCACGGGCAGAACCGATCCTGTCGGCGATGGGCAAGGCTGTCATTCATGCTGGCGGATCAGGGGCTGGCCAGGCGGCAAAGATATGCAACAACATGCTGCTGGGTGCATCGATGATTGCGACCTGCGAAACTTTTGCCATGGCGGAAAAGCTCGGGCTCGACCTTCAAACCTTTTACGACATTTCGTCGAAAGCCTCTGGCCAAAACTGGTCGATGACAAGCTATTGCCCCGTTCCCGGCGTCGGACCGACATCGCCTGCGGATAATGAATATCAGGGCGGATTTGCGACCGCACTGATGCTGAAGGACCTTAAGCTGGCGATGGAAGCCGCGCAGTCCGTCAACGCCGATGTGCCCATGGGCGCGCGGGCGGCCGAACTATACGCGCAATTTGACGCCGCTGGAAAAGGTGGCATGGATTTTTCGGCGATCATTCAAAGCCTGAAAAACTAACGCCAGACATCTGCGCGCTGCGCTTTGATGACGCAGCGGGATTGCCAGCGCGGCCCAAAACATTCTAGAACCACCGAGACATTCAATTTTACCCAGCGAGCAGATCAAACATGGCCTGCGCTGATATTGAGGAGCTTACCGTGCAGTCAGTCACCACGCAGAAAATCGATGATATCCTTGTTGTTCTTGTCGATAACCCGCCCGTTAACGCGCTGTCATGGCATGTCCGGCAGGGGCTGAAAGACGGGTTTGAACTCGCGCTTGCTGACGACTCGGTCAAAGCGATTGTGCTGCGTTGCGCGGGATCAACCTTCATTGCAGGCGCGGATATCACTGAATTTGGAAAGGCGCCGCAAGGGCCTGATTTCAATGCGGTGCTCAACATGATTGAAGCTGCGCATAAGCCTGTCGTTGCGGCCATCCATGGGACGGCGCTTGGCGGCGGATTGGAAACCGCACTTGTCTGCCATTACCGTATCGCGGTGCCATCGGCCCGACTTGGCGTTCCAGAGGTCAAGCTTGGCCTGCTGCCAGGTGCGGGTGGCACGCAACGGCTTCCTCGTGTCGTGGGGATTGAGGCTGCCGCAACTATGTGCGCGCTTGGAGAGCATTTACCCGCCGCTAAGGCCGCCGCAATTGGCTTAGTCGACAGGCTTGCCGGTGAAGATAGTCTGGCAGAAGATGCCATCGCTTATGCACGTGAATTGATTTCTGCCGGTCCTCGGCCAACCCGCGACCGGCCCCTTGCTGGCGATGTCGGCGTCATTGAACAGTTGAAGGCTGCCAATGCCAAAAAATGGCGGGGCTTTGATGCGCCTTACGCCAATTTGGCGTGTGTTGAGGCCGCGACACGCCTGCCATTTGATGAAGGCATGCAATTCGAACGCACTGAATTTCTTAAGCTGATGGGCGGGTCGCAATCCGCTGCGCAGCGCCACATGTTCTTTGCCGAACGACAGGCGGCGAAAATTGACGGACTGCCCAAGGATTTGGCCCTGCGCGCCATTAAGAAAGTCGGCGTCATTGGCGCAGGCACCATGGGCGGCGGCATATCGATGAATTTCCTGTCCAAGGGGATTCCCGTGACCATCGTCGAAATGGTTAAGGAAAATCTCGATCGCGGTGTCGGCGTTATCCGCAAGAATTACGAAAATAGTGCCGCCAAGGGTCGCTTCACGACTGAACAGGTCGAGGGCATGATGGGTCTGTTGACGCCGTCACTCGCGCTTGAGGACCTCGCAGATTGCGACCTTGTGATTGAAGCTGTGTATGAGAGCATGGACGTCAAGAAAGAGGTGTTTGGCAAGCTTGATGCCATTTGTAAGCCCGGTGCAATTTTGGCGTCGAACACATCCTATCTCGATGTCGATGAAATCGCCGATAGCACCTCGCGTCCCCAGGATGTGGTTGGAATGCATTTCTTCTCGCCCGCCAATGTCATGAAATTGCTGGAGGTCGTCCGCGGCGCAAAGACTGCGGATGACGTGCTCGCAACCGCGATGGCCATCGGCAAGAAAATCGGCAAAGTCGCGGTGGTCGCTGGCGTCTGTCACGGCTTTATTGGCAACCGGATGCTGTCAACGCGCCAACAGCCAGCGATGCAATTATTGTTGGAAGGCGCAACACCGGCGCAAATCGACAAGGTTCATACCGATTTTGGCATGCCCATGGGGCCTTTCCAGATGAGCGATCTGGCTGGCCTTGATATTGGCTGGCACCGCGACCCAAGCCGCATTGAAACGATCCGTGACGCGTTGTGTGCTGCTGGCCGTTTTGGCCAGAAAAACGGCAAGGGCTTTTATGATTATGATGAAAAGCGCGTCGGCACGCCAAGCGCTGAGGCGCTCGCGATCATCGAAGAGTTCCGGTCGACATCTAACTTGCCGAAACGTGACATCAGCGATCAGGAGATTGTCGAGCGGACACTCTACCCGATGGTCAATGAAGGCTATAAAATACTTCAGGAAGGCAAAGCCCAGCGGCCATCCGATATCGATGTGGTCTGGATCTATGGCTATGGCTGGCCCATTTATCGCGGCGGCCCTATGTTCTGGGGCGACCTTGAAGGTGCTGGCAAGATCGTCGAAGCACTTGAGCGGCACGGCGTTGCGGTAGCGGAAAGTTTGAAGGCCAAGGCGTAAGCTCTAAGAGCCGATCAATATACACAGTGCGAACGGTTGTCGCGAGCGGCGGCCGTTTGCACCTTATTGCGCGGCTAAAAATCGATAGCCCACGTGCCGTGAACGGTCTGGTGCGGCTAGGCGTGTTCTGTGGACGTGATTGCTGGGTACTTCATGAAAAGAACAGGTCCCTCGATATAACGGATTATCCGTCAGGCTTCTTGATGAGTGACTTCACTCAATGCGCCAATGAACTGGTCGGTGCATCGATCCCAATCGAAACTTTGCGCATATGCAGCAGCGTCGGCTTTGCGCACACTACGCGCGTTCTGAATGGCAGAGGACAGGTCGTCGCTTAAAGATCCGATCGGTCGTGGCAATTCGGACCAGGGGCCGCGACCATCCGGACCAATAATATCCAAAGGACCAGCGACGGGAAATGCAGCGACCGGAAGTCCAGATGCCAACGCTTCGATCATCACCAACCCAAATGTATCGGTTCGACTGGGAAATACAAAAATGTCTGCGGTGGCATAGGCGCTTGCCAGTTCAGTTCCCTTGAGCGTTCCCAGGAAAATGGCATTGGGATATTTTATTCTTAATTCAGACAAAGCAGGGCCGTCGCCTATAACGACCTTACTGCCTGCGACCTCCGCAGATAGAAAGGCTTCCAGATTTTTCTCCACGGAAACACGGCCCACGGAAATCATGACGGGTTTGGGTAGGTTTGCCAACCAGGGATGGTCGGGCTGGTTTCCATGAAAAAGGCCATGGTCGATGCCGCGTGACCATAAGCGGGTATTGGGGATGCCCCGCACTGAAAGCTCATCCATAAGACCCCTTGTCGCGGTCAGGACGGCGCGAGATGGCTTGTGGAACATCCGCATGATTGGCCAAAACCACTCAGCGGATAGCCCCGTTCGTACAGCAAGATAATCGGGAAAGCGGGTATGAAATGCCGAGGTAAAGGGCACATCATGCGCAAGGCACCATGCCCGTGCGCTCCAACCAATTGGGCCTTCGGTCGCGATATGGACAATGTCCGGAGCCATGGCGTGTAAAGCCTTACGCACGCCAAAGCGGGGTGCCAGCGCAAGGCGGATTTCCGCATAGCCGGGGCAGGGAATGGTGGTGAACCGGTCCGGCGCGATCACTTCGACGGTATGTCCGCGCGATTTCAGCCGGTTGACCGTTTCGGTCATCGTCCGGACAACGCCGTTGACTTGCGGCAGCCAAGCGTCCGTTGCGATGGCGATCCTCACGCCGCGATCGAAGCCCGCTTTTCGGCAGCTTTACGGACATGCTCGGCCCAATCGATAATCGCCATGGATCCGTCCTTCGCCTCGGTCAACGCGGTGCAGCTTTCGACCCAGTCGCCGTCGTTATAATAAGTAATCGATCCAAACTGCCGGATTTCGGCAGAATGGATGTGACCGCAGACAACGCCCTGAACACCGCGAAGCGCGGCCTCGCGCGCCACCACTTCTTCATATTGCCCGATAAACTGTACCGCGTTTTTGACGCGCATTTTCAGATAGGATGAAGGCGACCAATACGGCATGTTCAAACTGCGGCGCACCGCGTTGAGAACGACGTTGGCTTTCAACAGCAGCGTATACGCTTGGTCACCCAAAAAAGCGAGCCAGCGGGCATATAGCACGATGCCGTCAAAGGCATCGCCGTGCGTAACGAGTAATGCGCGGCCGTCGGCGGTCTGGTGGATCGCCTCCAACTGCACCTCAACGCCGCCAAAGCTCAGGCCTGCATAATCACGGAACATTTCGTCATGGTTGCCGGGAATATAGACGACGCGGGTCCCGCGATGCGCCATTTTCAGCACCCGTCTGATGACTTCATTGTGCTGGTCTGGCCAATACCAACCCTTGCGTAACCGCCAGCCATCGACAATGTCGCCGACCAGATAAAGCGTCTCACATTCGATGGAATGCAGAAAATCGCTCAGCAGACCCGCCTGGCACCCTGCTGTCCCCAAATGCACATCAGAAATCCACACCGTGCGAAACCGCATCTTTGGTTGGTAGCTTTTGGGTTCGGGCTTATCGAACCATGCCGGCAGTTTTGGACCTTTTCCATCGCTTTTAAAAAGCAGGCTGTCGCTTAATTCAGTGGTTGTCATATTGCCCATCCCCCCGTTGTCTTAATGAATCCCTAAACGACGGATGAGTCATGTGCGTGGCAGATCAATGACAGTTTTTTTGCCATTAAGAATTGCCAATTGTCATTATCGGACCGCAGGCATCTCTGCGTCAGGCAGAAGCGCACCCATGGCTTTGGCAAGCGTTGGTGCGATGGAGCGCATGTCGATTTCGCCCAGGCTGCGTCCCTTGGCAACGCCTTTACCTATCATCATGAAGCTTGACCGCATCAATGGGCTATGGGGAAAATATCCGTGCATGCCCTTGCTGCCAGACGCGCTCACCAATGGCGCATCCGGTCCCTTGAAGCCGCCTGCATACGCATTGGGGGCATAGCTGATGTAAAAGCTCGCTTCCGGATTTGCGCCAAGGCGCGCTATTTCTGCGGGCTCTGCAATTTCTGCGATGCAGTTTTTTGGATCGGCCTTGAGCGTAGCTAACACACCTGCGACACGCGCTTTCAGCGCGGCGTCATCTGGACGTGCCAAAATGATCGCTGACGATCCGCCCGAGTTCCAGGGGCTGGCTTCCCAGCTTTTGATTTTGCCGTTACCGTCGAGCACAATCAGGCCAGCGTCGATGAACGCACGGTAGAGGTTGATTTCGGTGTCGACCTTGGAAAAGCCATGGTCCGATACAACAGCAATGACGCTATCGGGATGCGCTGCCATTTGCGCGGAAACGATCTGGCCAACGACCTTATCGATCCGGGTTAAAACACTATAAGCTGCGGCTGTGTCTGGACCTTTTTCATGCTGCTCATGGTCGAGCGCGGTCAGATACACAGTTGTGAAATCCGGTTTTTCGCGCCTGATAAGCGCGGCGGCAAAACGGCCGCGGGTTTCGTCACCCTCTATGCTCTCGTCAATGCCCGGCGCGTAGCTGCCAAGGTCTGTTTCAAGCGCTTCTATAAGGCCCGGCGTCGCAAGCGCCTTTAGCAGCTTTGCATCATCATTATGCCCAGTCCGCCATATCTGCGGGATGTTCCATGTAACAGCTTTCGCCTGAACGCTGACCGGCCAGTGAATATTTGCTGTGCGCAGTCCGGCCTTCGCAGCCGCATCCCACAAGGTGGGGACTTTGAAATCTGTGGCGTACCAATACCATCCGCCTTGGTTGATCTGCATGGGATCAAAACTGTTATTGCCGACAATGCCGTGTTGTGCGGGGCTAACACCCGTCAGCAAAGTTGCATGGCTGGGATAAGTGACGGTCGGAAGAACGCCCTTCACCTTGTCTGCGTAGGTTCCGTTCGTGATAAATTGTTTCAGGTTGGGAACCTGTATGCCGCGCTCTTCTGACTTCAGAATGTCTGCGGGCTGCAAACCATCAATTGAGATCAGCAGCACCGGCTCAGCCGAGGCCGCCGACGGCAGCGCGCTCACAAGGAGCGCGCTGCCAATCAGCAAAGCCGATTTCATCAGAAACCAGCTTTCAATGTTACAAATATCTGGCGCGGTGAACCCGCCAGCAAGGTTTGGTTATCGCCGCTATTGCCAAAGCCGTTTGAACCAATGGTAGAGACATACTCTTTACCGAACAGGTTCGTGGCATTCAGTTGCAGTTCAAGCGGTGCACGAAGCCCCGCATCGAGGCGGTAACCCACTGTGGCGTCAACGAGGACACGGCCGGGTACCGAGCGATCATTCAAATAGTTGAAGTAACGCTTGCTCATGTAATTGGCACCAACGCGTCCGAAGAATGCGTCACTGTCATAAGCCACTTCGCCGCGCAGCAGATGCTTTGGCGTGTCGACGACTTCCTTGCCCTTCGTGGCGATAACCGCCGTTGGGGTGATGACGTTTTCACGATATGTTGCACCTGTGTAGCTATATGATGCGAACAAGGTCATGCCGCCGCCCAGACGTATATCGCCTGCGGCTTCAAAGCCGAGCGAGCGGACGCTGCCGACATTTTGCAGAATGGCAGGGTTTCCAACGATGCCTGCGCCGGTTTGCACACCCAGCAGGCGGTTGCGGAAGTTGACATAATATACACCGATCACGCCGTTGAAGACATTGTCGTTGTAACGTGCGCCCAGCTCAAACGTGTCCGAGCTTTCTGGTTTCAGGTCACGTGTGACCAAAGCGTCGAAGCCCGCTTGCGTCGTCGCGAATGGTCCGCTTGTGGCTGATGACACAAACGCGCGGGTGACTTGCGTGAAACCACCGAAGATTTCGGCTTTATCCGTCAACTTATATGCAACGCCTGCATGCGGTTGGAACCAGTCTTGCGACTTGATTTTGCCGGCAGCCAACGAACCCTGAATACGTGGGTCGGATTCATTATTGACCTGGAAACCCTTCCAACCAAGGTTGATAGTCAGATCGCCAAGGCTGATCTTGTCCTGCACATAATATTGCAGCGTGTCGGTGTTGAAATCGAACAGCCACTGCGTGAAGAACGGGTTGGCCAAGAACTTGGTGTGATCAAGGCCAGGCGTCGTGTTGCTTTCATAGGCATAAAAACGACGCGCTTGCGTGAAGTCGTTATGCTCGTACCAGCCACCGACAGTCACTTCATGGTCGCCAAATTCAGCGTTCAGCGAGCTGAATACGCCGCCACGTTGGATGTCATACTCGGTTGTGCGCGCCGACATGGGCACGCCATTTGGACTTGGAACATATGGAGTGCCCCATGTGCCTTGACCGGTATTATTGTGATAATATGCTTTGATCTTGAAGGTCACCCCATCGGCCAAAGGCGCGGTCAGGCCATAAGAAGCGAGCAAATCTTTACGCAGGCCTGATGCATCATAATAGCTGTCGTCGAGATTATTGATTGGGGCAACATATACACCACGAGCCGCGGAAATCGCCTTGGCATAATCGGGGAAATAGTTGTCATGGTCATAACCGAGGCGATTAATCATCTCGAGCGAGAGATCCTGATAATCCTGCTCAGCGCGGTCGGAGTAGGAGAAGAATCCGTCAAATTCGGCATCACCCACTGGAATGATGGCCTTAGCGTTTACGTGCATGCTACGCTGTTCACCGCCGCCCTTCCACTTGTCGGCATTGTGGTAAACGCCGGATAGAAATCCGCGAACGCCGCCCGCTTCTCCAAAGTTGATGCGGCCAAATGCGCGCATCGTGTTGGACGAACCATAAGTCAGGTTCGCATCAACGCCGAAGCCGTCGCTTGGGTCAGCCGAGAAAAACTCGAGCGTGCCGCCAAGGTTGTTCGTGGCTTGTGTGCCAATGGAGCCCGAACCTTGCGAAACGCGGGTAACGCCGATGTTTTCCGAAATGATTGCGCGGCCAATGTGCAGGCCGTTGTTGTTACCATAGCTTGAATCGCCCAACGGAATGCCGTCGAGTGTGTAGCCGAGCTGGTTCTGGTTAAAGCCACGGATCGAGACCCGGCTTGACCATTCATATGTTCCAAACGGGTCGGCAGATTGAAAGCTGACGCTTGGCAGCTTCTCAATGGCTTTCAGCGGGCTGGTGCCTGGCGCGAGGATCAGAAGTTCTTTGCTCGATACTTCTTGAACCTGACGGGTCTCGCCTTGGCCGAACACGACGATTTCGGCCTCTTCTGAGTCGGCGGTTGTGGGAGCATTCGAT
>JBILOZ010000184.1:0-3191 GCA_044374245.1 Sphingorhabdus sp.
AACTATCTGCCCGCGCAGGTCGAAAGCGAAATCGTTTTGGCCAAGGCATCGGGCACCGATGCCGCGACCGTCGCCAACATGGTCAAGGTCGCCGAAATGACGCGTCAGGGCTTTATCAATGGCGATATTTCGACGGTCATGAGCCCACGGACCGTCATCACGTGGGCCCAAAACACCGCCATTTTCAAAAATGTCGGCTTTGCGTTCCGCCTGTCGTTCCTCAACAAATGTGACGATGCCGAACGCGCGTTGGTCGCGGAATATTATCAGCGCGTCTTTGGTCAGGATCTGCCCGAAAGCGTCGTTGGCAAGTTATAAGCATATTGGCCATTTCGCCGAAACACCGTTGAAGGGACCATTTATGAAACGCACTGCTCTTATTCTGGCGCTCGCACTTAGCGCATCGCCTGCATTCGCTGCGCTCAAGCCCGGCACGCGCGCGACCGATTTCACCACGCAGGCTGTTTTGGCGGGCGACGTATACACCTATAATTTGAACAAGGCCCTGAAACGCGGCCCCGTCGTTTTATATTTCTATCCCAAGGCATTCACCGCGGGCTGCACGGTCGAGGCGCATGAATTTTCCGAAGCCGCCGATGATTTTGCAGCCTATGGCGCATCCATCATTGGCATGTCGGCGGACAATATCGACACGTTGAAGCGTTTTTCGGTGGAAGCATGCCGCAACAAATTCACCGTTGGCATCGCGTCCAAACCGGTCATCAAAAATTATAAGGTCAGCCTGCCCATCATGGGCGGCACGAACCGCACGACCTACGTCATCGCACCGGATGGAAAAGTGTTGTTCGCCTATTCCGAACTGGGCGTGAAGGGTCATGTGTCGGGCGCACTAAACGCGGTAAAGGCATGGCGCGCAGCCAATCCTAAAGGGAAATAATGCGCAAAGCTCCCCTTCTCCTTTTGCCGATGCTGCTGGCTGGCTGCACTGTGGCTGTCGAATATGGCGACATTCCCCACAATGTGCTGGCGGAAAACCCGCGCTGTAACCCGGCGGAAAATGACAGCGCATCGGTTAACGGAAAAGATTATTTCATCGTCACCAGCCGCCTGCCCGATTGCCGCGGCGATACTATTAAACTGACCAACCACCGCGCCGATCGCGTTCGATTTGGCCGGTTCTCGCCGCCAGAAACGATCAAGCCCGCCAAGGGCGACAAGCAGTTGGTGGTGCCTGTCGCGTTTCAGCCGGAAGACGCATGGTGGGATGGCCTGCGTGATGCCGCGAACCTGCGCAACGGCCGCGTCCTTTTATATGTGCATGGTTATCGCGAAACATTGCAAACCACCGCCCGCGACGCCGTCCAGATTGGCGCGATGAGCAATTTTGACGGCCCGATTATCCATTATAGCTGGCCATCGCAGGGCAATCTGTTGAGCTATGCCGTTGATGAAACCAACATGTATTGGGACCAGCGCAATTTCCGGAACTTCCTGACCACATTGGCGCGAACCGAATGGGTCAAGGAAATCGTGATTGTCTCGCATTCGCTCGGCGCACGGCTTGTCACGCCTGCCGTGGAATATGTCGACCGCACATCGACCAACGCCGATTCCAGCAATATTTCCAATATCATATTGGCGTCGCCTGATGTCGATCGTGAAGATTTCGAACGCGATATCGCCGAAGAAGTGTTGGCCGCCCGCCGCGTTAACAACGACCGGCGCGTGACCGTCTACGCATCACTCAGCGACCGCGCGCTTGCCGTGTCGCGCGCTGTCCATGGCTATCCGCGACTGGGATCACCTTATTGCTTCAGTCCGTTCGAAGCCAAGGATTTGAAAGCCAAAGGGCTGCCGCAGCGTTGCTTTGCGACAAAGACCAAATATCAGACAGAGCCTGCCAAAACGGGCTTTACCATCATTGACACCACCGACCTATCGGGCGGTGGCGCGGGCCATAGCGATTATTTGCGCAGCCTTGCCGTGTGCAAAGATTTTGCCGCTGTCGTGAATGGCGCGCGGACAACCGACGATCGCGTGGCCACCGCGCAAGCACATGTCTTTACGCTGCGCGCGCCGGTTAAGCCGACAAAAGCAGACATTGCAGCGGTATGTAAGCGGGTGGCGGATTGATGGCGAACGAATCTCCACTTGAACAGTTCAAACAAGTCCTGACCGGCACCGCCCGCGCACTCGCGCATGAGCCGGAGATTGAACTTGCGTTCACCGCCGACGCGCCGACACAAGCGGGCAAAAATTTCAAAGTGCCCATGCCCGGCCGGTTGTTACCGCCTGACCAAGTCGCCGAAGCACGTGGCTTTGCTGATAGTTTCTCGCTGAAGCTCAAGCACCATAATGCCGCGCGCCATGCCGCCTTGCGGCCATCCGAAGTCATTGCCGGCGCTGCGTTTGACGCGGTGGAAAACGCACGCGTTGAGGCATTGGGTTCCCGCAATATGGCGGGCATCGCCGCAAATCTTGGCCACGCGCTTGAACTCAAATTGCGCACCGACCCGATCAGCCGCGCACAGTCCGCTGACGAAGTGCCTATTTCGACCGCTTTATCGCTTATCGTGCGCGAACGCCTGACCGGCGCGCCGATACCGGACGCAGCGGTTGCTGGCGTCGATATGCTGCGTGGCTGGATTGAGGAAAAGGCAGGCAGCGATCTTGATGCACTTGCCCTCGCGCTCGACGATCAGGGTGCATTTGCCGCGCTCACGCAATCGATGCTCGAGCATTTGAACCTGACCGAAGGCGACGTCGACCCGTCCGATGCCGATGAAGGTGGCGATGATGCCGAGGACAGCCAAGACCAAGATGGCGACAGCGATGATGATGGCGAAGGCGAAGCTGGCCAAGCCGAAGCGCGCGCTGAACCGCAACAGGGCGAAGGCGAAGAAACCGAGGCCGATTATGACGGCGAGGATATGGACGATCAGGACGGTGCCGACGGCGAAATGGGCGATGACGGCATGCAGCCCGTCACCCCGCAACGCCGCAATTGGGACCATCTGCCGCAAAGCGATTACAAAATCTGGTCGACCAAATATGACGAGACCATCACCGCGACCGAGCTTGCCGACGAAGAAGAGCTGAACCGGCTGCGCGCCTATCTCGATCAGCAATTGTCCAACCTGCAATCGGTGGTGACAAAGCTCGCCAACCGTCTGCAACGCCGCCTGATGGCGCAGCAAAACCGCAGTTGGGATTTCGATCAGGAAGAAGGC
>JBILOZ010000045.1:0-13727 GCA_044374245.1 Sphingorhabdus sp.
AATCGGGGATATGGTTGTGCAACGGGCAATGCACCGAACAATATGGCACGCCGCATTGCGAACAACGCGATGCCTGATCCGCGGCGTCGTCGGACGCATAACGCTCGGCGATTTCGGCAAAATCTTCTGCACGAAGCTGCGCAGCCCGCTTTTCAGGATAGGCCTGCGGTTTCGAGATAAATTTCAGCATCGGGTCTTTGGCCACAGCGCACACTCCTTGAATATGCGCCGCGCCTACCGCGGCAAACGGCGGATGTCACCTATAAAACCGCATAATAGGACAGCCTAGCTGTCATATGTCATATATTTTGTGGCCAAATGAGGGTCTCGCGCAATATTATTTCATATATTTATGACCGTTTCGGCCCTTACCGCATGGCCAGCCACAGCAAAGCCGCTGAACCCACAATGATTCGGTAATAGGCAAATGGAGCAAAGCCATATCGGCCCACCAGCGCCACAAACGCTTTCACCACGATCACGGCAACCACAAATGCGGCGGTGAAGCCAATGGCAATCATGTCCAGATCATCGGCGCTCAGAAGTGCGCGATCTTTCCATAGCGCGTAGACGGTCGCGGCCATCATCGTTGGGACGGCAAGGAAAAAGGAAAATTCGGCCGCCGTTTTGCGTTCGACACCCATCATCAGCCCGCCCATAATCGTCGCGCCTGACCGGCTCACCCCGGGCAGCATCGCGGTGCACTGAACAAGGCCGATGGATAAGGCTGTGCCGAACGGTATGTCCTCAACCGAATGGAAGCGGACATTTTTCACGATCCGTTCAAGCGCCAATATGATGATGCCGCCGACGATCAGCGCGATGGCGACGATTTCTGGCGTTTGCATGGCGGCGCGAATGGCGTCGTACGCGACAATGCCGATGATCAGCGCTGGCACAAAGCCGAGCAGAATGTTGCGCGTGAACGCGATTGGACCGGGCTGTGCTTTCAACAACCCCATACCGACGGCCCAAAAACGCTGCCAATATACCAGCAGCACCGCCAATATTGCGCCCAGCTGGATGGCAATTTTGAACGCGATCGAACTATTGTCGGTAAATCCAACCAGTTCACCGGCAAGTATAAGATGTCCGGTGGACGATACGGGCAGAAACTCCGTAAGCCCCTCGATAATACCGAGGAGCACGGCGATCAGCCAATCGCTCACTGACCGCCTCCAAAGCGACCATGCCGGCGATAGATGTTCAACCAGTCAGCGCCAATTGTATCAAGCGGCGTCGGCACGATGCCATAGGCCGCCAGCCCGTCGGTGCCGGTCACGACATTGTCCTTGCCCAGCATCTTATACTGATCTTCCGTGATCGGCGCGCCCGGCAACCAACCCGTGCCCTTTGCGAGCAGCTTTGCCGCGATGTCGGGGACTTCCACAAACAGGGGATCACGGCCAATGGCTTTGGCGATCCAGCGGTTCAGCTCCATCATCGAAAATATTTGGGGGCCACCCAGCTCAAGCGTGCTGCCGTCCTGATGGACCACGGCCTTTGCGACCGCCTTGGCGACATCGCCCACAAATACCGGCTGGAACTTGGTGCCTGCCCCAATGACGGGAACGACAGCAAGCGCGCGGATCATTCCGGCAAAGCGGTTGATGAACTGGTCTTCGCGGCCAAAGACGATGGATGGGCGAAGGATGACGGCCGACGGGAATGCCGCGCGCACGGCGGCTTCTCCGCCTGCCTTGCTTTGCCCATATTCCGCTTCGCTGTGTGCATCGGCGCCAATGGCCGACACATGCACGAGCGCTTTGACACCGGCGGAGGCTGCAGCCTGCGCGACGATGCCTGCGCCGATATTTTGCACAGCGTCCATATTGTCGAAACTGCCGACAAGATTGATAACCGCATCCGCATCTTTCACGGCGCGTGCCACGCTATCCGGCTTGCGCACATCAGCCGCCATCAATTGAACCTGGCCAACATTGCCGAGCGGCTTGATATGATTGGCGCCGCCGACGTTGCGGCAGGCCACACGAATACGTGCGCCTTGGTTCAACAGCGCCTGCGCCACATAGCGGCCCAGAAAACCGCTGCCGCCAAAAATCGTTACCAACTTGCCTTGCATAAATGCTCCATCATGCAGCGTGTGAATTGGTTGGCGCTTTGCACCACCACCCCAAAGCTTTCAAGGCCGACCTGCGCCCGCCTGCAGATAATTGGTTCACCCTATGCCTTATCATTGGCATCCTATTCTCTTCACGGTAACGGATATTGATGTGTCTTGATGGAACCTTGTGCATAAGGGGACGTTGGGCGCGAAGGGATGTCTGTTTGATCCGATTAACTGCCTTTTTGTATCTTGGTTGTGCGGCCGCACCTTTGCTCGCGCAAAATCCGGCTGCCGGTGCCGTTGTGTCCGCGCAGGCGCCATCAAACGTGCCGTTAAAAGTTTTGAGCCCCGCACCTGCAGATCCGCAAACGCCAATCATTGGCGACGCGGAATTCGACGCTGCCATCCCGTCACTGGACGACGCGCCGTTGGAGAGCATCGACGCATGGCAGGCCGAACAAGACGCAAAGGAAGAAGGCGGCACGGCGCAGCAGCAGACAGCCCAAACCGCTGCCGATCCCGCTATCGCAGCCGTGCAGGATGGCGATGCCGTGGAAATCCTGCCCGACCCGCCCGTCATAGACCCGACGCTGGACGATCCGCTTCCGCCAATTGATAGCTTTGATGTTGAACCAAGTCCTGAACCAACGCAGGCGGCCGAACGTGAGGCGCGGGCGTTGCGCTATGTACTGCGCATCGATGGGCTGGATGCCACAAAGACAACCGATGTTGCCAAAGACGCCGACGGTGTCGCCGTGGAAGCCGCCATTTGGCGTGACGTGCGCGCAAGATTTGATAGCCTGTCGGTGCTCAACGATGGTGACGGTACGGCGGAAAACCGCGCAGAAATCAGCCAACGTGCACGCGCCGACCGTCAGTTGCTATTGGACATTCTAAACGGGCAAGGCTTTTTCGACGCTGATGTGCGTGTCGTGGTTCAGCCATCTGTTGTGGAAGGCCAGCCCTTGAACGTCATCCTGACGGTTGTGCCCGGACGGCGTTATTATCTCGGGCAGATCGCTTTTGCCGCGCCTGCCGTTCAGCCGGCGGATCTTATCAGCCGCAGTTTTGTTCCCAAAGGCGGCGATCCGATTGTCGCGGACATCATCTTGGCTGCCGAAGCGAATATTTCGGTCGAGTTGCCCCAAAATGGCTATCCTTTTGCAAAGGTTGGCGAGCGGGACATATTGCTGGATAGCGACAGGGGCATTGGCGACTACAGCTTGCCCGTCGAAACGGGCGCACGCAGCTATTTCGGGCAATTGCGGACCGAAGGCAGCACGGCTTTTGACGCCGACCATGTCTCGATATTGCGGCGGTTTAAGACCGGCGACCTGTATGACAGCCGGAAAGTTGACGATTTGCGCGCGGCGCTCATCGCCACGGGCTTGCTGTCGACGGTATCTGTTGAACCGGTCCCGGGTGAGGGCAGCGCGCCAGATGGAACGCCTTATGCTGACTTGCTTGTGCGGCAGGAAGCGGCACCGCCGCGCACCATTGCGGGCAGCGCAGGCTATGGCACGGGACAGGGTTTGCGTGCCGACGCAAGCTGGACACACCGCAACCTGTTTTCCCCGGAAGGATCGTTGACCGCAGCGGGCGTGGTGGGGACAAAAGAACAAGCTGCGAGCATATCCGTCGCGCGGGCGAATGCCGGACGGCGCGACCGCAATATCGATATATCGCTGACCGCTTTGCACAGCAAATATGACGCTTTTGAAGCCTATACCGGGCGTCTGGCGGGGACGATGTCGTTCGTATCGACGCCCATCTGGCAAAAGAAATTCACATGGTCGATTGGCGCTGAAATATTGGCGACATCAGAAGACCAGTTTGATTTCGCGCGCGGGCTTCGCGACCGGCAGACCTTTTATGTCGCGGCGCTTCCCGGGCAAGTCGGCTTTGACCGGTCGAACAATCTATTGGACCCGACCAAAGGCTATCGCGTCAATGTGCGCGTGTCGCCAGAGACATCGCTTGGGACCGGCAAGCAGATTTATGCGCGGGCCATTCTTGACGCGTCTTATTATTATCCGGTGAAAGACAATATCGTTGTGGCCGCGCGCGCGCGGGTGGGGACGATATCGGGCATCGCACGCGATAACCTTGCCCCTTCGCGGCGCTTTTATGGCGGCGGTGGCGGATCGGTGCGTGGCTTTGGCTATCAACAGCTTGGCCCGAAAGATCCGAATAACGATCCGGTCGGCGGCCGGAGCATGAACGAATTTTCGCTGGAAGGCCGCACTCGTTTTGGCAATTACGGCGTGGTCGGCTTTGTCGATGCGGGCCAAGCATATGAATCGAGCATTCCAAAGTTCAACGACTGGCGCATGGGCGTCGGGGTTGGCGGACGCTTTTACACCAATTTCGGCCCCATCCGCTTGGATTTCGCAACGCCTGTGAACCGGCGACTGGGTGAATCGCGTTTCAGCGTCTATGTGTCGATTGGACAGGCGTTTTGATGCTGTGGCGGCGCATAGCCATCGGGGCCGGGGCGGTCATGGCATTGCTGTTGCTGGTGATCGCCAGCGGCTATGTGTGGCTGGATACCCAATCGGGGCGGAATTTTGTCGCGCGGCAGATTGCTGCGTTCGAAATGGAAAATGGCCTCAACATCCGCATTGGGAAAATTGAGGGCTCGATTTACAGCGATACCATCCTGCGCGATGTCCAGTTCCGCGATCCCAAGGGCGGCTTTGCCCGTGCGCCGGAAATCCGGCTCGATTGGAACCCGCTGTCTTATTTCTCCAGCGGCGTCAACATCACCTCGCTGCGCGCGCCCACGCTCAACGTTGCACGGATGCCAGCATTCCGCGTGGTGCCCGACCGGGGTGACCCTTTGTTGCCTGATTTGGATATCAATATCGGTCAGCTACAAATTGACCGCATTGTCTTTGCCAAAGGCATCACGGGGGAGGAACAAGTCGCCTCGCTGTCGGGCAAAGTCCAGATTGCCGATCGCCGCGCAATCGTCACCGCGACGGCGGGCAGCCTGCGCGGTGATCGCATCGTCCTGAAACTGGATGCCGTGCCGGAGGACAATCGTTTCGATGTCGACCTGAACCTCGACGCACCGGCCAAGGGCCTTGTTGCCGGGCTGATGGGGCGTGGCGTGCCCATGCAGATGACCCTCGCTGGCCGGGGCAGCTGGCGCAAATGGGACGGCGCTTTGTCCGCGCAAATGGGTGCGGAAGACGTTGCGGACATTGCCCTGACGGCGCGCGAAGGCACCTTCACCGCAAAGGGGACCGCCGCGCCTGCCAAGCTCATGGCGAACAGCCTGTTGGTGCGCGCATTATCACCCGTGGCGAACATCGACATGGCGGCAAGCTTTGCCGAACGAACTGCGAAAATCAGCGGGACATTGCGCTCGGACGCGATGGAGATGCGCGCAGATGGCGTTGCCGACTTGGGCGAAGCACGTTTCCGCGACCTTGCCTTGGACATAAGGTTGCTTCGGCCCGGCATCATCGGATCGAATGTCAGCGGCACAAATGTGCGCGGAAAGGCATTATTGAACGGGGCATTTGACCAGCCCACCGT
Source organism: Sphingorhabdus sp. (assembly GCA_044374245.1). Lineage (GTDB taxonomy): Bacteria > Pseudomonadota > Alphaproteobacteria > Sphingomonadales > Sphingomonadaceae > Sphingorhabdus_B. The sequence continues at coordinate 5,612 of JBILOZ010000045.1, forward strand.
CGCCTATTCCGCGACCGCCAGGCGTTTGGCATTCGGCCTTACGACCTTTGAGGATGTGACGCTGAGTGGTGAGGCGCAAGGCGCGGCCGACCGCTTCCTGATCCCCGTTACCGCCCGTGCGCAGCGTGTCAGCGGCATCAACCAGATCGCCGGTGGCTTGCTCACCAACGTGCGCCTGAACGGTGATTTGGCGATCGCGAAGGGGCGTTTGCTTTCGGACAATCTGAAGATCAGTTCGGACCGTATCAACGCCACGGCCTTGTTGGTCGGCGATATAAACAAGGGCTATTACACAACCGCGTTGGACGGGAAAGTCGACGGCTTCCAAGTGAACTCGGTCGGGCTGTTTAACGTGGTCGCCGACGTTGATATCGAAACCACCCTTGGTAAAGGCTATGCGCTGGTCGGCACATTGAAGGCACGTTCGACGCGATTGTTCAGTGCGGGCGCGGAAAAGTTTCTGGGCGGGCAGATGTTTGTCGATGCCGGCATTCGTTACGGCAGCAACGGCATTTTGCAGATTACCCGTGCGACCTTACTGTCGCCGTTGTTCCGGCTGAACAGCGGCACGGGAACGTATGTAGCCGACGGTGGCCGGGTACTATTTAACGGGCTTGGCTATTCGAACCAATATGGGCCTGTGGCTGTCGCGATGACCGGGACTTTTGACGATCCGGTGTATCGCATCACGGCGACCAATCCGGGCTTTGGCGTTGGATTATCCAATGTGGTCGGTGTCGTCACGCAAAGCCAGCGGGGTTACGCGGTCGCACTGACGGGGTTGACCGATTATGGTCCGATCAGCGGCGATGCCGATGTGCTTTCGGGCGATGGCCCCCTCACAATCGATATCCTACGGGGCAATTTTGCGGGCATCGGCGTCACCGGTCGTATCCGGCAAGCCGCGGCGGGTCCCTTTGTCGGGACGCTCACCGGCGCGGGCGCTGGGTTTGACGGTACAATTGAGCTTTCGGCGCAAGGCAGTTTCCAACGCGCCGTGGTGGATGCGGTTGCGTTGAATGGGGAGCTCACCGGCGCACAAAAACTCTTTATTGGTCGCGGCATCATTAAAGCCGACGTTATTTTGTATGACAGTCCGCAGATTGTCGCGGATGTTCAAATGGAAAACGCCATTTTGAACGACATCGCGATTGCCGCCGCCCGGGCAAAGATCAATTATCGCGATGGGACAGGGACGGGGCAGATATTGGCGGAGGGCCGAAGCGAAGTGCCCTTCCGCGTTGCCGCCAATGCAGATTTCACCCCGCAGCTTTGGCGCATCGCTGCCAAGGGCCGGGCGAACAGTGTCGATTTCGCAACCGCTGGTCCCATCCGCATCATTCCGCGCCGTGGCAGCTATGACATTTTGCCGAGCACGATCAAACTGGCGCAAGGTTCGGTCCGGTTGGCCGGAAGCTATGGCGATACGATGACGTTCCAATCACGGTTGGACAAGGTCGACATCGCCGCATTGAATCCGCTCTTTCCCGTTCCCGGCTTGAGTGGAACGGTCACCGGAAGCCTCGATTGGGCGCAAGCATCCTTGGTGGCGTTTCCCCGCGCCGATGCACGGTTGGAAATCAGCAGCTTCGTTCGCGCAAATCTGGGGTCGCGTTCGCAACCTGTCGATATCAGTCTGGTCGCACGATTGTTGCCCGATGGCGGCAATGCGCGCGCGATTATCCGGCGGCGTGGTGCGGCTGTGGGGCGCGTCCAGATTGACCTGACACCGCTGCCGCCCGGCACCGCCAGTTGGACCGAACGATTGCTTGCCGCCCCCTTGTCGGGTGGCGTGCGCTATAATGGTCCAGCAGATACGCTGTTTTCGCTGGCGGCTTTGGCGGATCAGAGCCTGTCCGGAAATATCGGCGTTGCGGCGGATTTTTCGGGCCGTGTTCAAACACCGCAACTGACCGGCGTTGTCCGCGCCAATGACCTGATGTACGAAAATGATGTCTATGGCACGCGGCTGACCAATTTGCGCATCCGCGGTCTGTTTACCAACGACCAGTTGGACGTGACCGAGCTGAGCGCAAAGGCAGGCGACGGAACGATCAGCGGCAAGGGCATTGTCAATCTTAGCTCGGCCAAAGGCTTTCCGGTTCAGCTGAACCTTGACCTCGACCGCGCACGGGTTGCCCGAAGCGAGCTGATCTCGACAACGGCAACGGGACAAATCACCGTATCAAATGCGCCGGATGGTTCCGCACTGATCCGCGGTAAGTTGCGCCTGCCCGAAACGCGTTTCAAAATCATCCGACAGGGCGCGGCGAAGGTTGCAACGCTCACCGGTGTCCGCCGCAAACAGTCAATTCGCCGTCCGCGTGTGTCGGGTGATGCCGATGCAATCGCAAGTCTGCCCAGCAACTGGAAACTCGACATCGCGCTCGAAGCGCCCGGCAACTTATATGTCACCGGCATGGGGCTTGAATCCGAATGGGGCGCCAAATTGCGGATAACGGGCACCAGCGCTGCACCGCTGATTTCGGGCGATATGGAATTGGTACGCGGCACATTGGGCTTTGCCGGTCGGTCATTCGAACTGGAAAGCGGCCGGATATCCTTCAACGGCGGCCCCGCAGCCAACCCGTCGATCCGCGTCGCTGCCGCCAGTGACGTCGACGGCACGACGGTGCGCGTGAACATCAGGGGCACAGGCCAAAATCCGGACATCAGCTTCAGCTCGACCCCGGCATTGCCGCAGGATGAAATTATGGCGCGCATATTGTTTGGCAATTCGATTGGCGAGCTGTCCGCGATTCAGGCGGTGCAACTGGCAGGATCGCTGAACAATTTGCGTGGCGGACCGGGCGGGCTTAATCCGCTTGGCGTGCTGCAGTCGGCAACGGGATTGGACCGGCTGCGCATATTGGGCGCGGATGACATCACGGGGCGCGGTATGGCGGTGGCCTTTGGCCAATATATTACCAATGACGTCTATGTCGAAATCGTCACCGACGCGCGGGGCTATACGGCAACGCAGCTGGAAATCAGCCTGACGCCCGCGCTTTCGATCTTAAGCCAGATCGGCAGTGGCGGAACGTCCAACGTCAATGTGCGGTATAAAAAGGATTATTGATGCGTCTTGTTGCGTGCATTCTGTTGCTCACACTGGCTGGCTGTCAGAAGGATTTTGACAGCCAGTACGCCGAAACCGAACGCAAGGTGAAGGCGGCCGAGGCCAAGATTGACGCGGAAATGGCGAAGGAAGCCAAACGGGAGCCGGGCGAAGTTTCCAAATCTAACTAATCTATGCGCTTTTGTGGTGCACCCCTTCACATTTTGGTTAACCGGTCCTAACAGATACCTATGTGGCATCTCCATCAATATCCGCTGTGTCCTTTTTCGCGTAAGGTTCGACTGCTTTTGGGCGAAAAGGGTGTGCCTTACAGCCTGGTGCGCGAAAATCCGTGGGAACAGCGCGACGAGTTTCTGCACATGAACCCCGCTGGCCGCACGCCGGTGATGCGCGACCCGGAACGCAATATCACCTTGGTCGATTCGGTCGCGATTTCAGAATATATTGATGAAACCGTTGCCACGAATCCGATGATCACAGGCACTGCGCAATATCGCGCGGAAACGCGCCGGCTGGTGGCATGGTTTGACGAACAATTTTATGGCGATGTGACTCAGCCGCTTCTGCACGAACGGATGAAAAAGCGTCTGATCGACCGGCAACCGCCCGAGTCCAAGATATTGCGTGAAGCCATGAAGCTGGCCAACGGGCATCTCGATTATATCGATTACCTGATTGATCACCGTGCATGGCTGTCCGGCGCGGTGATGAGCATGGCGGACCTTGCCGCGGCCGCACAAATTTCGGTCGCCGATTATCTTGGCGGAATTGACTGGACAGGGCATGAGCAGACCAAGGCTTGGTATGCGATGTTCAAGTCGCGCCCAAGCTTCCGCCCATTATTGTCCGAACGGATGGAAGTCATCACCCCGCCCAAACATTATGAGCAGGTGGATTTCTAACATCCCCCAGTCACGTCGCCGCTTGGCAGGTCTTATTTCGAAAGATCAAGAACCGGCGTAAATCCGCCAAATATCAGCCGCTTGCCGTCAAAAGGCATGGGGTTCTTTGCCGGGTCCATTCTCGGATCGACCTTTGATGGATCATTCATCATTTCGGTCATCTTCGCCATTGCCGCGTCGCGCGTATCCTTGTCGGGCCATTCGATCCAACTGAACAACACGGCCTCATCGGGCTCCGCCTTCACCGCCATACGGAAGTCTGTCGTTGTACCCTCGGGAATATCGTCACCCCAACATTCGACCACCCGCAAGGCGCCCATTTCGATAAACATGCTATCTGCAGTATTTGCATGGTCGATGAACTTCTGTTTGTTCGCCTGCGGACAGGCGATTACGAATCCGTCAATATATGCCATCGCTCTTCTCCTTTGCGGTGCCCCCAAATTCCCTCGGTTAATGCGAAATCGTTATTTTAATGTTGCGGTGGCAACGCTGCCGGGCCCATCCTCTTGGGATAGACCAAACATTAGGCTCACCCGCGCATTGCGGCTTCGATGACGGCGACGTCGATCTTGACCATTTGCGCCATGGCATCGAACGCGCGTTTGGCGACATCGCCGCCCTGCGCAATAGCATCCGTCAGGATGCGCGGCGTGATCTGCCAGTTGACGCCCCATTTATCCTTGCACCAACCGCACTGACTTTCCGCGCCATGGTTGCCGACGATTGCGTTCCAATAAAGGTCCGTCTCTGCCTGGTCTTCTGTTGCGATCTGGAATGAAAATGCCTCACTATGCGGAAATATGGGGCCGCCATTGAGGCCGATGCAGGGGATGCCGCAGACCGTGAATTCGACAACCATCACATCGCCCGCTTTCCCACCCGGGGAATCGCTTGGGGCACGATGGACCGCGCCGACATGGCTATCGGGAAAGGTTGCCGCGTAGAAATTGGCGGCCTCTTCTGCGTCCCTGTCATACCAGATGCATATCGTGTTTTTGGACATTAGCTTTTTCCTTCTGTGGGAAAATTTAGGCCAGCCAGCCCTTGCGTTGCCAGTGCCGTGATAGCTGCCACTGCACCACCGCCATCACGATGATGAACATCGGGAAGGCGAGCATGGCGATGTCGGTTTGCGCGCCACTGGCGATCAAGAAGGGATAGCTGAACTGGATGATGATCGCGATCAGGCTGAATGAAAAAGCGAGCGGTGCCCAAAATTTTCTTAGGATCAGGCCGATGGCGCCAAGCGTTCCGACGCCAACGCCGATGGCATAAGCCGCCCACGCCCAGCCCGGCATCGATACCCATAAATCACGCTGCACCTGCGGCAGCGCGGCGATGTCGGCGGCTGTCATCGTCCACTGGCTGACAAAGGCGCCGACGCCCATCAGGTTCCAGAGCAGAAAGAGGATGCTGACCCAAGTCAGCCAGCGTGGTGTGGTCAAAGCGTTCATATAAGTGCTCCAGTTGCGCGCTGACGGGCAGTGCAAAGAAGGGGGTGGCGACTCGCGATAATGTGAAAAGCATAACAATTGGTTGGTATCTATCAATCCACCCATGAAAGTCGCGAGGCGTAACCGCACAGGGCTAAAAAGATGCGCGACTGATCCCGGTTTCGGCGCAGATTTGATATACCAACGCTTCGTATACGAACCGGCAGCGGTTGCCCTGCGCAGGATTTTTCGCGCATCGGATGTTTGTCGACTGCTGGACCGGTCGACCGGACCTCCGCTACAGCTTCATCCCAGTGTGGCGGGGGTCCATAGGGCGTCATGCGGGGTAACAATATGGTGTCGATAGTCTCGACGGTTGCCTATCTCGGGCTCGAAGCACGCAGTGTTGAGGTACAATGTCAGATAGCGCCCGGCGTGGTGAGTTTCACGGTCGTGGGACTGCCCGACAAGGCCGTGGCCGAAAGCCGCGAGCGTGTGCGGGCCGCGATTTCCGCGCTTGGACTTGCGCTGCCCCCCAAACGGATCACCATCAACCTGTCGCCTGCGGACTTGCCCAAGGAAGGGTCGCATTATGACTTGCCCATTGCATTGGCCTTATTGGGAGCGATGGGGTTGGTCGATGCAGAGACGCTGGCCCAATATGTCGTGGTGGGGGAGCTTGGGCTGGATGGCCGCGTTGCGGCCTCGCCCGGTGTGCTCCTCGCGGCGTTACACGCATCGTCACGCGGCATGGGGCTAATATGTCCGGCGGTGCAGGGGTCCGAAGCGGCGTGGGCAGGCGAGATAGAAGTGATCGCCGCGCCGGATTTGCTTGGGCTGCTGAATCATCTGAAGGGACAATCGCTGTTGCGGAGCCCCGAACCCGGCATCGCCGAACCGCGCATAGCTGGCCCCGACATGAAAATGGTGAAGGGGCAGGAAACGGCCAAGCGCGCGCTTGAGATTGCGGCGGCGGGTGGTCACAATCTGTGCATGGTGGGGCCGCCCGGCGCGGGTAAGTCGCTGTTGGCGTCGTGCATGCCGGGTATATTGCCCGAACTGACGCCCGCCGAAGCGTTAGAAGTGTCGATGATTGCATCGGTGGCCGGAACGTTGGAGGGCGGGCGGTTGATGCGCACACGGCCATTCCGCGCGCCGCACCACAGCGCGTCTATGCCGGCGTTGGTCGGTGGCGGCCTGCGCATTCGGCCTGGCGAAGTGAGCCTTGCGCATCTGGGCGTGCTGTTTCTGGATGAGCTGCCCGAATTTCAGCGCGCTGTGCTCGACAGTCTGCGGCAACCCCTGGAAACCCGCGAAGTCAGCATTGCGCGCGCGAACAGCCATGTGACATTCCCCGCCAATGTGCAGCTGGTTGCGGCCATGAACCCGTGCCGTTGTGGGCATTTGGGCGATGCTGCTTTGGCCTGTAGCCGCGCACCGCGCTGCGCCGCAGATTATCAGGCAAAGATATCGGGACCGTTGCTGGATCGCATCGATCTGCATGTTGAGGTGCAGGCGGTGAACGCCGCAGACCTTGTCCTGCCGCCGCCCAGCGAAGGATCGGCCGAGGTTGCGGCGCGCGTCGATGCCGCGCGCCATGTGCAAAGCGCGCGTCTGGCGGGGACTGGCCTGCGCACCAATGCGGATTTGGACGGTGACCCGCTGGCGGCTTTTGCCAGCCCTGATGCCGCTGGGCAGAAATTGCTGGCCCAAGCGGCAGAGGCAATGCGTCTATCCGCGCGCGGTTACACGCGCATCTTGCGGGTCGCCCGGACGATTGCCGATCTTGCAGGGTCGAGCGACGTTGGCCGCATCCATATCGCGGAGGCGCTGAGTTACCGCAGGCAAGCACCGCGCAATTGAGTTTAGGCTATGCAGGGTTGCAGATATCTGGGGCGCGCACGCCGCGCGTTCAGAAAAAAGGTGGTGCGGATGGCGGGACTCGAACCCGCACGCCCAAAAGGACAACAGATTTTAAGTCTGTAGCGTCTACCATTCCGCCACATCCGCATGACATTGCGCAGACAGCATTACGTCCGCACGGTCAAGGGGCTTTGCAGCCCAAGCTTATTTGTTAAGCCGTTCCCGCACTTCCTTGCCGGGTTTGAAATAAGGTACGCGCTTGGAAGGCACATCAACCGCGGCGCCGGTGCGCGGGTTGCGGCCCTTACGTGGGCTGCGGTCGCGCGTTGAAAAGGCACCAAAGCCACGCAGTTCCACACGTCCGCCGTCGGCAAGACGTTGAATGATCTGGTCGAAAAACAGATCCAAAATCTTTTCGATTTCTTCTGTTTTCAACTCGGGGTTTTCAGCTTCCAGCTTTTTGATCAATTCTGAACGGATCATTTTATTTCCTTCACATCGGGCTCACTGAAGTTGCAACGCAGCTTCTCAAGCGTCTGACGTTCGTAATGGTTCCCAAATGCCAGAAATTTACCGATATTACAACGGCGTTACCGATGTTGGTTTTGGAGAGCATAAAAAAACCCGCCCTTCGTGAAAAGGGCGGGCTTTTGTTCCGATAAATCGGGGTTGTGAATTAACCGAAGCTTATTTCTTCACGCCCTTAAGTGCTTCACCCAAGATGTCGCCAAGCGATGCGCCGGAATCCGACGAACCATATTGCTCAACAGCTTGCTTCTCTTCAGCGAGTTGAAGCGCCTTGACGGAGAAGTTTGGCTTCTTCGAACGGTCGAAGC